>CACYDN010000156.1 GCA_902773185.1 uncultured Lachnospiraceae bacterium
GCGTTTTCGGTGCTCAAAGAGCTGCTGTAATGATTGGGGATTCCGAAGGGAGCAGCGTGTTAATTAAAAACGGAAGCACTAGGCAGATGAGTAGAAGAGCAGCTGCTTAGAAAGCAGTGTACAGGTATTGGCGGATCAGGATAAGATGAACAGAAATGCGATAATCGATAAAATCTTCATATTTTCGCTCAGCTTCTTCCTTATGATGCAGCGTCTTTCGGGGAAGCCCCTCATCATTGCGGCTTATCTTGCGGTTGCGTTTTCGGCGATTGGCTACTGGCTGCTTTCGCATAATCCGAAGGAGGATGCGGAAGACCTGCAACGACGGAAGCGGATCGCATCGGTTCTGCAGGATGCGGTGGCAATCACCGGTATCTTTTACCCGCCTGCACTTACGGCCCTTCCCTGTGTCGGTTATGACATGACCAGATGCAGGAACTATATCGGTGGTGTGGCAGGTGTCATGGCGGCAGTCAATGCTTCCTGGATCGGTGAACCTGCAATGCTATGGGGTGGAGCAATCTTTCTGTCGCTTTTTGCCGTTTATCTGAGCCTGGGTGCGGAGAAGGCGGAGCTCTTAGCCCACGATTACCATAGTCTCCGGGATGATTCCACGGAAAAGCGGAATCGGCTGCAGAAACAGAATATGGAGCTGGAGCGGGCCAGAGATGCGGAAATCTATACGGCGCAGCTGTCCGAACGAAACAGGATTGCCCGCGAAATCCATGACAATGTGGGGCATATGCTTTCGCGTGCCCTCCTTCAAATGGGAGCGCTCCTCTCCATGCATAAGGAGGAGCCGGTGCATTCCCAGCTTACGGCAGTGCGCGAAACCCTCGACACCGCCATGACAAATATCCGTTCCAGCGTGCATGATCTGCACGAGGAATCCATTGATGTGGAAAAGAATATCCGGGAGATGGCAGCGCCGCTTTCCGAGCGGTTTATCACAGAAATTGAGGTGGATATTTCGGAGACGGATATGTCACGGCCGGTGAAATATGCGATACTGGGCATCACCCGTGAGGCCGTATCCAATATAATGAAGCACAGCCGGGGAGACCATGTAAAGATTCAGCTCATCCAGCATCCGGCCCTTTACCAGCTGATCGTACATGACTGGGCGGAGCAGGATGCATTGCAGCGGAAGGATAGTGAGCGGCAGGGGCGGAATCGGGAAAAAAGCGGAGACGGATCCGGTATCGGACTTGAAAACATGCGAAGTCGCGCGGAGTCCGTAGGAGGCACGCTGCATACTTCCGACGAGAACGGATTCCGGGTATTCGCCATGATTCCGATCAAAACAGAAAATTGAGGTGGCAACGGAGTGACTGTTTCATACAACCGGGAGCACTTGTTTCGGGCGTAAGAAAGAACAAGCTTTACAGGATTAATAATAGCGAGACATTTGAACAGAAAATAGTGCTTGGACATAGAGAAGAGGGGAGAAAATAGTGAAAGTCGTAATCATAGACGATGACAGTCTTGTTGCAGTATCATTAAAAACCATAGTGGAGGCGGATCCGGAAATCGATGTAGCGGCAACCGGTTCCTCCGGAGAAATGGCCATTCAGCTTTATCGGGAACATACCCCCGATGTACTTTTGATGGACATCCGAATGAAAGGAATGACGGGACTTGAGGCCGGCGAGGAAATCCTGAAGGAAAATCCGGCGGCAAAGATCCTGTATCTCACAACCTTCAGCGATGATGAATATATCATGAAGGCACTCTCCATCGGGGCGAAAGGGTATATCATCAAGCAGGACTTCGATTCGATCGTGCCTTCGCTCAAAGCAGTCTACGGCGGCCAGACCGTCTTCGGTACGGAGGTCGTGCGGAAGCTCCCGGATATCGTGGGCAGTGCGGCCGATACGGAAACGAAACGCTTTGACGGCACATCCTTCGGCCTTACCGAGCAGGAAACCCAGATCGTCGAGTGCGTGGCCCGCGGCCTCTCCAACAAAGAAATCGCGGACGAGCTCTTCCTTTCGGAAGGCACCGTCCGCAACTACCTCAGCAATATACTCTCGAAACTTGGACTCCGCGACCGCACAAACCTCGCTATTTTTTATTACAGAAACAGCTGATTTGAAATCGGAGACAGTCTCCGATTTTAGTTCGTCTTCTGAGCGAAGAAGCGCGTGATCGCAAGCCCGATCGCGAGACACGTGATACCGAAAACCAACTGGATGCCCATGCAATCCAGAATATCCGAGATACCGCAACCATCGAGCCAGATCCGCTCCATAGCCGTGGAGTACCAGTAGTTCGGCGTGAACTGGCCGATCTTAGCCACACCATCTCCGAGAACATCAAGAGGAACAAAGGTGCCGCCCAGGAAAGCGAAGGAAAGACCGATGATGTTTGTAAAGAACGAAGCACTGCCCGCATTGTTTTCTCTTTGGCTGCCCAGCGGCAGGCTGGAAATCAGCGCCAGGAGGAACGTAATGGCAATCGTGTAAGTCAGAAGATTGGCGAGCGTCAGAAACCATTTTTTGGAAAAGAGAATCTCTGTGCCGGCCATGACGGTGGAAACACCCGCCAGAAGCAGCATCACACCTATAGCAACTGTAGCGGCGCCGAGTGTCAGCGAAAGGTTCCGCCTATTCAGCTTCGTGGAAGAAACCAGCATACGGTTCTTCCGCTCTTTTTCGTTAAAGGAAAGGACTACCGGCAGGATTCCCGAGAAGATGATGGACAGGATGCCGAAGGGGAGGAAGATGAACATCGAGTAGGGTTTATCGCCCGGGTTCTTCTCCTCGGTCAGCAGCGTTACATATTTCGAGGTATCCAAAGAAGCGGCAGCGTTTGCCGCAGCTGTTTCCACATCCTCGCCAAGTGCAAGGTGTGCCCGAAGACCGTTCAGGAATTCATCAATCTGCATGTTGACGAAGATGCCCTTCGGCATGGTCTCGTCATAAACGGATTTGATGCTCATCGCATTCTCCGTCTCAAAGGAAGCACCGAAGCCTTCCGGAATTTCGAAGTACGCCGTGATATGCATGTAGTACATAAGATCCTTCAACTGGTCATCCGTGTAGTCGGCTTTCTTCAGGTTGTGGACATCATCCAGATAGTTATAAAGCGCTTCGGAAACGGGAGAATGATCCAGGTCCTTTACCACGATGGGGCAGCGGACCAGCTCGACCTTATCTGCGCTCTTATTGTTCATGCCGGATAAAAGGACAAGCATGAATACGACGATGCAGAAGTACATGATGATACCGGTCTTATATTTTTTAACCACTTTGAAAAATGTTTTATAGACTTGCATACTGCTTCCTCCTTGAAAGGAACAGACCAACAGTAACGAAAACGAGTGTCAGAATGATCATATAGGCAGCGGAGCGATAGTAACGTGCTCCGGTACCGAAGATGTTCAGGGAATAGAAGGCATCGGTAATCACGGCGGAGGGATTGATCCGGTTGAAGAGGGGGAACTTTTCCTCCATGATGACCTTCATGTCGCCGTACATGAGACCGGCCATGAAACCGCCACCCAGTGTAATGATCAGCAGGATGTTTTCCTTGGTGTTTTCGGATGCGTTTCCAATATGACCGACCAGGAAGCCGAGTGAGGATCCCAGCAGGTTTGCCATGTAAGAGGTCAGGTAGATCAGCGCGGTGTTTCCGCCGAAACGGATGCCGAGGATCTGTGTGTAGTAGGTCAGGGCAATCGTGGTGATTCCAAGCTGCAGGACAGCGAAGGCCAGGAACTGCGCCAGCTCGAGGACAGGCTTCTTCACGGGGGATATATCGATCCGGATGCCTTCATCGCTCTGGTTTGCTCTTGCATGAACGACCGAACTGCTGGTTGCCATGGCGCCCATCATGCTGATCATGGCGATAAGATTGTAGAAGTAGGTCACATAGGGATCCTTATTATCTCCTGCCATGCCGCCGGCATCTACATACTCGCGGCTTTCGGAAATCATTTCCTGAATTTCAGCCGATTTTTCCGGATCAAATGTGTCAGAGGTCATGAGGCTCATCAGCACGTCCTTCCGGCTTTGGTAAGAGGAAAGGATGCTTGTGAGAACGCTCTGCTGTGTGCCGTTTTCCGCAATGACGAGGCTCGCGTCCATGCCGTTTACGGTGATGATACCCTTAATATCATCATCCTTCAGGAGCTGCTCCGCCTCGGCCTTGTCTTTTACATCTTTTACTTCCAGAAGGGCAGTGCCGTCGTTATAGGTGAACTGACTCATGGCGGAAAGGAAGGGAGACTCCTCCGGATTTCCTTCCACGATCAGTGCTACGGGGATGGCTTTACTCTGCTCACTTGCGTAAATCTGACCGAAGGCGAAGTAGAAGAGGGTTCCCAGTGCCAGGGGGAAGGCCATTGTCCAGAAAATGTATTTCTTGGAGCGAAGGCCGATTTTGATATTGGTAATGAATATGCGTAAAAACATGTTCTCACTCCTTGTCTCTCAGTTCCTTGCCTGTAATCTCGAGGAACACATCGTTCAGTGTGGGCAGCTCCGAATAGATCCGGTCGTAATCCAGACTGTTGTTGGAGAAGTAATCGATCACGTGGGAGATGTTATGCTTGCCACCGCTGCACCTTATCACAAGTTTTCCGGCGGTGTAGGTGACCTCGTAAACATGATTCAGCTTCTTCAGCGCTTCGATATGCTTTTCATCCAGCTTCCGGATATCCACGATCACGTTTTCGGTGTTCCGGATCTTACCCTTCAGCTCCTCGGATGTTCCGCTGGCCACTTCCTTGCCCTTGTCCATGATCAGGATGCGGGAGCAGATCTGCTCGACTTCTTCCATGTAATGGGATGTATAGATGATCGTGGCACCCTTTTGGTTCAGCTCTGTGATACCCTCGAGGATCTTGTTTCTGGACTGCGGATCTACCGCAACGGTGGGCTCATCCAGGATGATGAGGTCCGGCTTATGGGCGATGCCGCAGGCGATATTGAGGCGCCGGAGCAGACCGCCGGAAAGCTTTTTGGGATAGAACTTCTTGAAGTCCGAAAGGTCAACGAATTGGATGGCCTCTTCCACGCATTTTTCGCGTTCCGCCTTATCCTTGATATAAAGGCCGCAGAAGAAGTCGATGTTCTCCTGCACGGTCAGCTCCGGGAAGACCGATACGTTCTGGGGCACGAGACCGATTCGCCGCTTCAGGTTGCTCTTTCCCGGCGTCATCTTTTCGCCGAAGACTTCAATCTCGCCCTTATCAAAAGAAAGGAGAGATGTGAGGCAGCTGATCGT
The DNA here is from genome assembly GCA_902773185.1 of uncultured Lachnospiraceae bacterium. Taxonomy (GTDB): domain Bacteria; phylum Bacillota; class Clostridia; order Lachnospirales; family Lachnospiraceae; genus Eubacterium_Q. The sequence goes on from CACYDN010000156.1 coordinate 5,230, forward strand.
TGTGGTTTTGCCGCTGCCGTTCGGACCGAGAAGGCCGAAGACCTCGCCTTGCCTAATTTCAAGACTGAAATCGTCCAGTGCGATCAGTTCCTTATATCGTTTTACCAGATTGTTGATGCGTACTACTGTTTCGCTCATCTTGTTATCCTTTCTGTGCGTCTTTCGTTCGGACAATATTAAGATATCAAACCCCTGCTGTCTATGGTAGTGAGGAATGTAAAAAGAGGATGTGACATTTGTCACATCCTCCGGTACAGTGTTTCTTGATAAATTGCTTTTTGCTCCGGCATTATTCTTAGATCAGTCCAAAAGCGTAGCCACAACTTATCCCGGAATGTCGGATAAAGAAAACTAAGACAGCTCATCCAGCGTCTTGCCGTAGGAGGGCAGGAAGTCTTCGATGAAATCGCGGACCTCGGGGAGCTCGGCGGCATATTTGTCGAGTGCTTTTTTGAGTGTCACCTTCGCAGTGGCAAACTCTTTGTTGCCGGCGTTTTCTTCTTCAATACATTTGATGTAGGCGGAGAGCTTATCGGCGGCCTTGACGAGGCGGCGGAGCGCGGCTTCTTCGTCCGATGCATTTTTCGGGGCAAGAAGAATGTCACGGTACTCCTCGCGGAGGTCATCCGGCAGGCGGTTGAGCAGCTTATACTCGGCGATGCTCTCCAGCTCCTTGTAGGATTCGCGAATCTTTTCGTTGTAGTATTTAACAGGTGTGGGCATATCCCCGGTGATGATCTCTGTGGCATCGTGGTAGAGCCCGATCACAGCGGCGCGGTCGGCATTGTAGTTCTTACCGTAGCGCACGTTGCCGATGAGGCAGAGCACATGTGCAATCATGGAGACCTCCAGTGAATGCTCGCTCAGGTTTTCGGCGCGCGAGGAACGCATCAGCGCCCAGCGTTCAATGTATTTCATGCGGGATATGGCCGCGAAAAAAGTTGATTCCATTTTGTCCTCCTCATTCGCATTCCAGCCTGATCGGCCTTCATACTCATACGGGTCAGGTTCTCTCATGGCCCTTCATCCGGTCTCATAAATGAGTTCGTCTGATTGACCATGGAGAACACTTTCATCTTAGTTTATTCTGAAAGTGGGGTTCCGTCAAGGTAAAGTTATTCGGGGTGTTTCGCGGACAGTCTGTCGACATTCGATGCGTAAAGGGCTATAATGGACTGTGACAGTTTTGTGACATTCTTCTTACACTTTTTCGGGTATTTATTATTCATAGGCTGATAGACTGTGTTTAACAGCTGAGCTGATGATCCGGTTCACCGATTTCAATTTGAGAAGCTGCGTGACGGAAATCAGAAAACCGGCCGACAAAAAAATAATATGAAAAAGGGTTAAGGAGGACAAAAACATGAAGAAGGGTACACTCAAAAAAGCAGGTTACGGATTACTGACAGGTGTGACAGCGGGCGCACTTCTGGCGGCAGGAATATGCGCTTTTGCAGCGGAGGATAAGCCGGCGGAAGAGGAAACATCCAAATCGGTGGTCGTAACGAAGGGCACCGAGGATGAGGATGGTTCCATCAACTGGGAAGACTTCGAGTTTGACGATATTGATCTCGATAATCTCGACGCGGATGATCTGAAGGATGCTCTGAAGCAGGTCGTCAGCCAGGCAGCGGATGAACTCGGTGAGGAACTTAAGGATGAAGAATTCGATGCGGATGAGCTGGATGAACTGGAAGAGTTTGCGGTTGAAATCATCGAGAATATTGATGATGAAGATCTAAACGAAATGGTCAGAATCTATCAGGTGGCAGATGATATGGGACTTGTCAATATCATTCTGGATTCGGATGCAACCGATGAAGAAATCGAAAGCTTCCTGCAGGAACATGAAAAGGAGCTTGAGGAGCTTGGCGAGGATGTCGGAGCACTGATCAAGAATATTATTGGTGAAGACGAGTAAATTATAAATTCGGTTGCACTCGGCGGATAAGACAAGGCATATTTCGAGTGCGATGCGGAAAGAACACCTCATCCGTCGGCTGGCGGATGAGGTGGAAAACAGAAGCAAAGACATTCATGGAGGGAAAATGGCTCAGAAAATATACGCGGCAGACGATGAACAGGATATATTAGATGTGCTGGATGGTTTTCTCACCAATGCTGGCTACGAGATCAGCACCTTCCCGACGGGCGATCTTCTTTTTGAAGCATTTCAAAAGGAGGCGTCCGATCTTGTGATTCTCGACGTGATGATGCCGGGGAGTGACGGCCTGACCATCTGCAAAAAGCTGCGGGGTATTTCGGACGTACCGATCATCATTCTGACGGCAAAGGAAAGCGAGGCGGATCAGATGCGCGGTCTCATCCTGGGCGGCGATGATTATCTGGTGAAGCCCTTTTCACCATCTCTCCTCGTGGTGCGTGTGAATGCGCTTCTTCGAAGAGCGGCGATGAGCAGTGCATCTCCCCGGAAGGAGCAGAGCTTTGGAGATATCATCTTTTCGAATGAAGAGCACGCCGCTTACGTGAATGGGAAAAGTCTGGAGCTGACGGTGACGGAGTTTTCGCTTCTTGCCTGCCTGATCGAGCATCCCGGCACGGCGGTCTCGCGGGACGATCTTTTGAACCGGGTTTGGGGTATTGATAATGAAGAGGTGGAAACCCGCGTCACGGATGAAACGGTGCGGCGAATCCGGCAGAAGATGAAAAAGGCGGGGAGTACCGTACAGATTTCGGCAGTCTGGGGCTACGGGTATAAATTGGAAGACAAATCATGATCTTTTAAGGATGCTGCGCAATGAAAAAAACAAGGTTTAAAATTGCATTTCTGGTTGGGGCGGTGGTCATGCTGACGCTGCTTCTTTCCCTTCTTGTCTTCAATTTTGTCATGCGCCGGAACATCCGGAAGGAGGCTGAAGATGCGGTCAGTCTCGCGCTGGAGGAGGAAGCCCTTTCAACATCCCTGACCGTTACGGATGTGATATCCGAAATCAACAATATAGAAGATCTGGATGACCTGCAGGTTGTGGTGCATCAGGTTTTTGATGAGCTTTCCGAAGATGAGGGCATGTCTATCGGAGAATATACATCGGCGGATCACGGCCTCTATGCAGCGGATACGCTGATCATCCCGCTGAAGGACCAGGAGGTGGCCATGGAGATGGAACTCCTCTATTCCCAGAAGGAGCGGCGGATTGCCATGTGGTGCAGGGAAAATGATTCTGCAAAGTTTTCCCGGCGGGAAATCGGCGGACAGGATTATTATCTGCAGAGCAGGGTTTCCGAAGACGGATCGGAGATGATCGTTTCTTATGTGGATGTGACCGGCGAATATGACATGATCTATCGCGTGAATGTTACACTGCTTCTGGCGGCGCTGGCCATCGGGCTGATCGGATGTTTTGCGGGTTACATGCTTGGCAGGAAGATGGAGCAGACGCAGCTGGCACAGAAGCAGTTCTTTGAGAATACTTCACATGAACTGAAGACGCCGCTTACTGCAATCCGCGGCTATGCGGAGGGAATTGAAACGGGTGTCATCACGGACTACCGGAAGACGGGACGTGTCATCTCGGCGCAGGTAGAGGAGATGAGTAATCTGGTGGAGGGCATCCTCAGTATTGCCCGCATTGAGAGCGGGGCACTTCCGCTGAAGAAGGAAGAAGTGGATATGCCGCAGTTCATCCAGGATTGTCTCATGCCGTTCGAGGGCGCGGTGAAGAGCCGCGGACTTTCGGTTAGTCTGAATCTTTCTCCGGGAACGATTCAGGCGGATCCGGCGCAGCTGGAGCACGCCGTTACAAACCTTTTTACCAATGCGATGAAGTATGCAGTGAGCCGAATCAGGGTTACCTGCCGGCCGGGCGAAATCAGTATCTGGAATGATCTCGCGGAGGTGGATGAGGAGGAGATGAAGCATATCTTTGATCGATTCCATACCGGAAAGAACGGGAACACGGGTATTGGGCTGGCACTCGCGAAGGAAATCATTGGGCTGCACGGTTGGAAAATCACTGCTGAGGCTGCGGATGGTGGGATTTTGTTCCGAATTTGCGAGTGACATGGATTGAAAACGGTTCGTTTTTCGGGTAGAATAGCTTTGTAGACCTAACGAAATACGGGAATGAATTCGTTCTAAAGCAGTTACGCAATAAGGAGAATCGAGCAGATGGATAAAAAGAAAATCATCATCGTGACTATATGCACGCTTTTGCTCGTGGTGGGCATTTGTATTGCTATTCCGCTTTCCAACAAGGATAAGGATAAAAATGAAACGGATACCGGTACAGCAGTGACAAAGGAAAAAGATACTTCCGCAGTGGCTGAAAAGGATACCGGCACAGGGCAGCAGAAGGCTGACGTATCCGAGTCCGGGAATAATGGACAGACACAAAAAAAAGAAACGGGAAATAATGGAACAGTGAAGAAATCCGGCTCATCGGATTTTGAATTCCCGGAAATCGATATCACGAATGACGGCACCACAAGGAAGACGACCCGAAAGACCGGTACACAGAAGAGCTCCAATACGGGAAAGAGTTCGAATTCGGGACAGAACTCCGATTCAAACGGACAGAGCCGGTCCGGAGATAATTCCAATAGCAGCGGAAATAATAGCAATTCCGGTAACAGTGGCCAGAGTGATAAGAACACCGATTCCGGCAATAACGGACAGAGCGGTAAGAAGTCGGATTCCGGCAATAACAGCCAGAGTGATAAGAATACGGATTCGGGAAATAACGGACAGAGCGATAAGAGTTCCGATTCGGGTAACAGCGGACAGAGTGACCAGAAGGACAAAGATTCCGGAAACAGCGGACAGGATGATCAGAAGGACAAGGATTCCGGAAATAACCAGGATAATACAGATTCCGGTGACAGCGGTGATAGTGGCAATGACCAGGGCGGAAATGATTCCGGCGATGATCAGGGCGGCGACAATAACGAAAAGCAGCCGAGCGGCATCACCATCGATGAGAACGGCGATATCGTCCTGCCGGAGGTACCGTAAAAACAGTACACAGTTAATTTCGAAACCGTGTACGGAAAATAAGCGTCGCAGTCTTTGCGGCGCTTTTTTCAAGCATTCTGCGCAATAGTCGCATTAATATAAAACATCAGCACTAGTGAGCGTCAGATTCAGCTGCGATGCACCTGATCCGTTATCATGTTCCTCAAAAAACAGGGGGGAGAGTAAATGCTGCTAAAAATTGCAATGATCATAATATTGATTGTCATTATTGCTTTGATCGTCAGATACCTGTATGTACAGGCCAAAACCTTAAGCGCAAAGGAATTCAGGAAGACTGCCGAAAAGAAGTCTGCCAAGATGCGAATCAAAAGTCCGCAGATTACCTGTGATTATTGCGGAGGCATCATCAATACAGACAAAGAGAAAAGATGCCCAAACTGCGGTGCGCCTTACGGAGAAGATAAGGAACTAAGGAATCGTTATAAAGTAGATGAAGCAGCTGTTGAAAAAATGGCAGATGCTGCCGCGAAAGATGCTGTCTCAAGAGCGCATAAGAAAGGGCTTGAGACGTTAAGGCATATACGGATTGCAATCATTGCTCTGGCAGCTGTGTTTGTGTTTATGTTTGTTTATGCCGTGTTTTTTTACAAAGAGGCATCCTATGATTCCCGCAAATATCGCGGCAATGAAGAGCTTAAAAATAACAGTTACTCGGAATATACGCTCATTGCCAGCCCGGAAATGACGATTTTGGACCAGGATGGCGTAACGCTAAGATTAATGAGTGTATATGCCAATACGGACAACGGAAAATACGATAAATCCTCATACAGCTATCGAGTTGCTTTTTCGTTAACGAATGAACGAAAGAAGCCGGTCCGTCTTTCTCTGAAATGTGTCGGCATCAACGGTAGATGCAAATCCAGAGATTATATCTACATATCCAGTCTGTTTAAAGGAAAATCTGAGGTTTTGTTTTATGAAAATGTTTATGGTGAATGGTTTGACTCAATTGATGAAATGGTGATCGGTGAAGTTTCTCTTCGTGATGATTCCGGCGATATCTATGAAAAAAACAGTATGGAAACGTTCAAACTGAATGATAAGGGATATACGGTTATAACGGAAGATAAAAATATGGGTGAAGTCATCTTTGAAAATGATAAGATACGCATCAGGAGTCTTGAACAGGAGGATAGTTACAGACGGTATGACCTTTGGATTGAGAATCTCTCGGAAAGTAACTATTACATCGATGCCACGAATATAAGGGTGGACGGTAAGGATTCCGATTCTTATATCCTGTATGATGCCGGACTTCCTGCAGGCTATACGCTTCATCATGATTCGGTATATGGCCCGGGAGAAGAATTCAAAGAACGGCCGGATGATGCGGTGGTAGATTTATCGTTCAGCTTTTCGGATCCGGTGGATCCCAAGAATGATTTCTCGACCGGATATATTGCTCTGAAATAAAAGGAAAGCTCCATGAAGATTTCGCTTCATGGAGCGTTTTGTTTTGTTGTATAGCCATGGGATTGCCCGAGCGAAGTGAGGGAGGGCCCCATGGTCCTGAGCGGAGCGAGGGATACACGATGCGAGCGGAGCGAAGCAGC
>CACYDN010000157.1 GCA_902773185.1 uncultured Lachnospiraceae bacterium
ACAAATCGAGAAAGATCAATCTTCCAAACACACCTCATTCACCGTAATGTCCGCGAACATCGGGCGGGTCTCGATATATTCCTTCACCACCTGCTCGGCGATTTCCGGCATGGAATAATCGAAGTAGATGTGTTTCACATACTTGCGGTACAGGCTGATCTCATTCAGCGCGGAAGAGGCATCGGAAACTACGATGCAGTCATACTCGCCCTGGTACATTTCCCGGATGCGGCGGGCATGGTCATCGTTATCGGTAACGATCATGACCGCATCCCGCTCCAGCGGCAGAATGGGCTTCGTATACCAGCGAATGTGGCGCGCCTTGCCGCGGGCCTTCGCCTCGTAAAGTGCATCATCGCAGAGCTGGTACAGTTCATCGAAGGTACCGATATTCACATCATCGATCACAACGCCGATGCTGCAGGAAAAACCGCCTGCATCCCCGACTTTGAGCTCCCGCAGCATATCAAGGATCGCATCACACCGCGAACTGATTCCCGCCTCCGGAATATCGCCCATCAAAAGAACCATAAACTCGTCGCCGCCGATCCGGCCCATCAGGTCGGATCTCTTGAAATTATGACGCAACAGTTCTCCGAAGGCACGAAGAACCTCATCGCCTGTCTTATGGCCGTAAACATCGTTGATACTCTTGAAATCATCAAAATCAAAGATAAGAAGGGCACATCGTTCGTATTCCGCCCGCACGGACAGACGATACTGCGACATTTCCTCAAACGTGATCTTGTTCAGAAGACCGGTCAGAAGATCGGTGCTGCTCTTCACCTCCAGCTTCTGCACCATATCTTTTTCATAATGGATGCAGTTTTCCTTTCTGTTGAAGCCGTTATGAATAGCCATTGCCATTTCCGAACAGGACTGATAGCCGCAGCAGGTACAGTTGATCCTGCGGGCCTCCGGACTGAGCTTATTCATATCGGTGAAGATTTTCTCAAGTTCTTCGTGGTTCGGTATCCGATAGGCACATTCCGCCGAGCGGTCCGTATACTGCCTCAGATAATCTTCCAGTTTCAGATTTTCAAACTGCTTATTGTAAGCTTCGAGACGTTCCGCCGGGGATGCAAACCGCGACCAGGGGCTTCCGCCCTCCTTTTTCTTGGTCTCCTCCCGGATCTTCAAAAGCGCATAAAGAGCATCTTCGGTTTTCGCCTTCTCCGGCTCCACGGCGGTGCCGCAGATGCATCCGTTCTCGCAATTGAGCGCATCAATAAAAAGATAGGGCGTTTCACCGAACTTAATCCTATCTTCGTTGTCGTGCATCCACTTGTACATCCGCTTCTCGCCTTCCATCTGGCGGATGTAGATGCTGTCGCCGAGGAACCAGCGAACCGTCTCCGCGAGGCCGCCCGGCGTCGGATAAAATGCACCCATACCGTATTCAATTTCACTTTGGGAAAATGGACCGGAAATCTTATGCTCATTCACATATTTGATCAGATGATCAAACGTCACGTTATACTGCACAAGACCGGCATTGTGCGGGTCTTCGATCTCTACCTTTTTCTCGATACAGGGACTGATAAAGGCCAGACGGTCTTTGATCCCCAGCTCTTTTCTGGCATAGATGGCCGCACACATAAGCGGACTCTGCACCGGAAACAGCTTCGGCAGAAGCTCCGGCAGATACCGCTCGATATAGGACACGACGGCCGGACAGGGCTGTGAGATCCCGCCGGTAAAATCGTGTTTGTTGATATAATTGATGTAGCCCCAGGTCGTGATGTCCGCACCAAAAGAAACACTGATGATGCGGTTCACACCCAGATTCTTCAGACCGCCCAGGATGCCCCCGTAGCGGTGTGGATAATTTGCCTTAAACGCAGGCGCCAAAAGAAGGGAAATCCGATTTCCCTTCTTCAGATCCTCGAAAAAGCGTTCCGTGTCGTCAAGGTACCCGCGGGCACCGTGTTCACAGACATCGATGCAGCTTCCGCAGCCAACGCACCTTTTGCCGTCGACAATGATCCTCGGTTTTCCGTTTTCCACCGTGGAAATGCAGGCGCCGACGGCACTGCAGACGCTGATACATTTGTTACATCCAATACAATGATCGTTTGTGTATACGATGGATTCCTTTACCATAGCCACCCCAGGTAACCCCCAAATGTACTTCTTATGAATCCTGTCTTTCATTCACCAAACTGCCTTAGCCCCAAGCAGACCGTCCGGAAAATTACTTTTCCGTATTATTCTTCTCCATATATGCCTGATAGAAACGCTGCAGAATGGTTGCGCACTCCTGACGGGTAGTATTGTCACGCGGTGCAAGCCAGTGAACTCCTGTCGCCGTATCTTCCTTCCCGGTAATGATACCTTTGGCATTTGCCCAGGAAAGAGCAGCCCTTGCATAACTGTTAACTTTTTTATAGTCCGGCATTGTTTTAATGTCTGCCTTTTCCGATGTATCGAACTTCATATAATCGGCAAACCGCATTAAAAGAGTTGCCATCTGCTGCCGTTGTATGGATATTTCCGGATCAAACGTTGTCGGGGACGTTCCTGTGGTTATATCATTCTGATAAGCCCAAAGCACAGCAGTTGCATAGTATTTATGCGGTTTAACATCCGTAAACGGCGTATCACCGCTTACTCCCGGTGAACCTGCCAGGCGGTATAAGGTTGTAATAAACTGGCCTCTGGAAACATCATCCTTCGGACGGAAAGTTGTAACCCCATCACCGTCATTATCGTCATCACCGGTCATGATGCCCTTCAGATATATATACTTGATTCCCTCATAATTCCATGCTCCCGGTCTTACCTTTACATCCTCAAACGGCCAGAGAACGTTAATCTCAAAGGTTACGGTCGGTACGATCCAGCTCACGCTTACCGTATGCTTTCCAAACGACAGATCGGTCATAAATTTGGAAGAAAACGTGATCTTCTCATCCACTTCCGAAATCGTGAGCTCACTCTCCGGAACGTCTTCACCATCAACAGTAATGGATTGGATCAGCGTAGCACCGCCGTTCGTACATTCCATACTGTATTCCTTCCCGAAAATACAAGGTTTCGAGGTATAATCAATGGTCCGGTCATAGTAAAAGGCAACATCAAACGTCGTAGTTACCTTCGTTTCATCTGTTTTCAAAAGATAAACGGTGATCGTCTCTTTTTCGTTTCCCGCATAACCGGTATACTCCTCCAGATGAACCTGTTCATCCGTCATATCCAGATCTTCCGTAATATCATCATTGTAGGTTACGGAAAGGACACCGCCCGTAAGGTCGATTTCCTCTCCCTCCACATAGTCCAATCTATCGGGAAGCGTCTTGATTTCCATGGAAACCGGATTTCTGAGCACTACCTTCAGAATCAGATTTACGGTATAGGTTTTATCTGTCGCCGCATCATAATAGCTCACCGGAATCTTAATTTCATTTCCTTCTTCATTCAGGACAAGATCCTCCGGCAGCATATCGGCTGTGATATCGATATGTTCATTGGAATTATCGCTGAAGTTCAGTGTCAGCTTTGCGCCGGTCGTATCCAGCGTCTGTCCGACAACATAATCTGTTTTATCCGGACCCTTTCCCAGAGTTACATTTGTCAGCTTCTTGGCCCGGACGTTTACCGCGTAGGTCAGGGTATGGTCCCCGTCCCGTGTGTAAGTGATCGTAACCTGCTGCTCACCGGCCTCCGTAAACTTATTCGGGGAGAGGGTCAAAATACCCATTCCAATTGCGGAGGATGTACTGATATCCTCCGTATCTCCGCTCTCCAGAACAGCTTCGAGTGCGTTCTCGATAATCGTCGGATACGAATTGATTTCATACTGCGTCCGGACATTCACACCCTCCCGGAAGCGGATAGCTGTTACCTTCGGCTCCACAACATTTACAGTGATCGTAGCGGGACGTCCTGTCCCGGCAACCGATCCCGTAACCGTGAAGGAACCAACGTTTGCATAAGATGTGGGTGATATACTTGTATTCCAGGTTACATTTTCCTCTGTCTCATCTCCGTTTGACCAGCGGGCCGTTACCTTTTCGGGGAAGCCTGTCGGTCTATGTCCCTTAAAGGTCTGAATCGGATCGGGAGAAACAATTTCGGTGATCATGGCACCGCCAACGGTCACCGTACAGGATATATTAAGCGTCTCGGCACTGTACGGATTGGCGCACACAACAGCTGTTATCGTACCGTTCACCGTAAACTCGGTATCATCGGGACCGCTGTAGCTTTCCTGCGGGATCTCATCCCAAGTGATCTCTACTGTCTCATCTTCCTGGTTAGACCAGTGAACAATGGCTGTCGGAGAAAGGACCGGTGCGGTTCCGGCAACTGTTGAAACACTTGTTGTGTAGCCATCTACAGAAACCACGGTGGCCGGTTCAACGATGATACGCTGCGTCACTGTAAACTCCGGCTTTGCTGTCAGCGCTCCGGAAACCGTATACGTGCACCCTTCCCGTCTCAAATAATCCGTGGGAAGCGGAAATTCCCAGGTAACATCCTCCTTAGATATTCCGCCCAAAGACCACCCAACGTCAATCTGATCCGGAAGCTCCGGTGCCGTACCGGATACTACCGTGATGTCCGCCAGCGGAAGTACATTCGTAATGGTATCCACCGTAACGCTGCAGACGCCGGATACCGTTCCGACCGTACAGGTAATCGATGTTTTGCCCACCGTCTTACCCTTTACCGATTTATTATTGATAATCTCTGCAATAGAAGGATTCGCACTCTCAAAATACATACCGGAAGAAATAACCCCACTTCCGGAATAGGGGCATACCGAGGAACCAAAGGAGTACGTTACCGTTGCTTCTACTTCGGCTGTTATGTTTGGTTCAATACTAATCGGCTGCGCATGTGTTCTTGCATCACGGGCCGTCACCGTTCTGATAAAATCCGTATTGACACGGATAGACGGATCCTCGCCCTTGCTGGGCGCTACATAGTTTTCGGACAGCTCATCCGTTGATGTTGAGAACTCGCTGCAGATATTGTATCTGTTAAATCCCGTATCCTCTTCATATACATCCGGCGTAAAGCACGCAAACCCGATGTAGGTTACCGTCGGATCGATCAGAGAAGAATACTCATATGCCTCTGAATCCCCGTTATTGAGCTCATACCTTTCCTTTTCCGCATAAATTTTTTCCAGACCACCCATGATGCCGCCATTATCACACCAATAAATAAGCTCCGCGGATGGTTCAATCGGAAAGTCGGAATACTGCATAGCATGTGTTGACTCGCCGCTGCAGGGACGATTATAACTCTTGACTTGATAGATTTCTGCCGCACGAATGAGCGCCACGCGTTCCAGGTCGGCAGACCACTTTACGGGATGATAATCCGCATCCGTCAAGTTTTTGTCCGATCCGGGAATCTTCAGTCCCTGTGTACAGGCTTCCTGGCGAATCCGGTTTACTTCATCCAGAATTTGCTGCTTCAGATCATCCCCGGACTGATATTTTCCTTCAACGATCAAATTCACACAGTCGAGCCCGTCATCTATGGGATTGTCCTCTCCCTGGCCTTCTCCGCCTTCTCCCTGGCCTTCTCCCTGGCCTTCTCCACCCTGGTTCTGGCCTTCTCCTTCTGCGCGTGCCGGAATTCCGGGCGCGATCAGAAGCGCGAAAATAAGCGCCGCCATCAGAATCCAGGCAACGCTCTTTCTTAGTAATACCTTTTGTCTCAATCGAGCAATCATCTTATTCATTTTTAACCTCCTTACCTGTGCTGACAGGGATTATGGTCTTACCCTTTATTGTAATATATATCCCCCTCTGCCGCAACAGCTTTATATGATATATATGGCCAATCATCCCCGGTTACAGGAAATGATCGGCCATGGAAAAACCCTGCAGGCCCAGACAGACAAAGTAGTTCGGCTGCCCGGGCTTTTCATATGGATTACTCTGGGAAACACCGGAGAAGCTCGTTTACGTGGCCCTCCGTCAGTGCCT
>CACYDN010000158.1 GCA_902773185.1 uncultured Lachnospiraceae bacterium
GTACCCCGAACGAGGTGCTGTCCATTGCACAGCGCCTCGAGGTGGCACAGCTCCTGCATGAAAACTGCACCTATTTGGAGATCACCCGCAAAACAGGGGCTTCGACAGCCACCATCAGCCGGGTGAGCCGTTCCATGCTCTACGGAAACGGCAGCTACGATAAGATTTTCGAACGGCAGAAGGAAAAGGAGTGAAAGTATCTGCATGGGCGATGGTAATACGTTCTGGCTGATCCTTCTGGCAGTCCTGGTACTGCTTTCCGGCTTTTTTTCCGCGGCGGAAACTGCGCTTACGACAGTGAACCTGCACCGCCTCCGTGCACTAACGGAGGAAGAAGGAAGAAAAGCGAAGAGAGCCCGCAAGGTTCTTCTTCTCCGGGAAAAGGGGGATCAGCTTCTTTCTACAGTTCTGATCTGTAATAATGTCGTGAATATTCTGGCCTCGGCCATAGCCACGATGATTTTTACCCGGATGTTCGGTAACCGGGCGGTGGGATTTGTTACAGGAGGACTTACGCTTGTCATTCTGATCTTCGGTGAACTGACGCCGAAGACGCTGGCGACGCTCTACAACTTGAAACTATCCCTGTTTTTCGGTCCGGTCATCCTTTTTTTGATGCGGATACTCACGCCGCTCATCTGGCTGCTCCGCGGCATTTCCCGCGGCATCTTCCGGATCTTCGGTATTGATCCGGATGTGAATCCCAACCAGATGACGGAGGAGGAACTCCGGCAGGTGGTAAACGCCTCCAGCGATGAGGGCGTGATCGAGGCCGATGAAAAAGAAATGATCACCAATGTGGTGGATTTCAAAGATGCGGTGGCAAAGGATGTGATGATCCCGCGGGCTGACATGGTTTCCGTGGAAGATACCATCACGTATGAGGAACTGCTCGAGGTCATCCGCGAGAGCAATTATTCGCGGCTGCCGGTATATCGGGAAAAAAGAGAACATGTGGTGGGCATTCTGTATATCAAGGATCTGCTCCGGCCGGAAAATATGACGGAGCTGCATCTTTCCCGGATGATGCGGAAGCCCCTCTATGTATATGAATACCAGCGGGTTTCCCAGGTGTTCAAAGATATGAAGCAGGCGGCAGTTTCCGCCTGTATCGTTTTGGATGAGTACGGTATTGCGGCGGGTCTCATCACGATGGAGGATCTCCTGGAGGAAATCGTGGGCGATATCCGCGATGAATACGATGCGGATGAAGAGGACTGGATCCGAAAGATCCGGGACGGTGTCTACGATGTGGATGCTTCCGTGCGGCTGGATGATCTGAATGATGCCCTTGACCTTGAATTGGAGTCTGATAATTATGATTCTGTCGGAGGCTATGTGATCGAGCTTCTGGACCGTCTGCCCAAAGAGGGAGACCGGGTAGAGAACGGCAGTGTCAGCATCCTGGTCCGGGCAGTGGAGCATAACCGTGTGACCCGCGTGGAAATGAAGATTCTCGAGAAGAAGAATCCGGAGGAGGAATCCGGAGACGAGGAAACCGGGAAGTAAGTGTTCTGCCGGGGCGCAAAAGAGAGTATAGGGAAAACTTGGAGAATGGAAGATAAGAAAAGAAAAACGAAAAAAACGCTGGAAGAGACGAGCCGTGATCTGCGGGAGCAGCTCCTTCTGGATTTCATCCTGCCGGAGGATATTCCGGAGCTGGATCTTTATATGGAACAGCTCACAACCTACATGGATCAGCATCTCTCCAATAACAGCAGGGATGAAAATGAGCGGACGCTCACCAAGACCATGATCAATAACTATACGAAGAACGGACTTTTGCCGCCGCCGGAGAAGAAAAAATATTCGCCGAAGCAGCTGATCCTCCTGATCTATATTTATTATCTGAAAAATGTGGTCAGTATTACGGATATCCGCAGGCTCCTGGAGCCGCTGCAGAAATCCGAGCCCTATAGCGACGAGGATCAGATGGCTCTCTATCAGCAGATCTTCCAGATGGAAAAACAGCAATATTTCAATATTGAAGACAGTGTGGAGCGGGCGTATGAGATCTGCCGGAAAAAACTGGCGGATCCGGATGATGAATATCTGAGCCGTCTCAGCCTCATCTGCCTTCTCGGCTATGATATCTTCAGCAAAAAACGGATGATCGAGCATCTGATCGATGAACTGGCATCCGAGGAAGAGGAGAAGGCCGAAAAGGAAATTGAAGAAAAGAAAATCGCTGCCGCCAAAGAAAAGGCTGCGGCAAAGGAACGGAAGAAGCCGGCAAAGACGGCACCCCTCCGTCCGAAAAATATGCAAAAACATGTAAAGGAAAATTAAGAAATGATCAGTGCAAACAACATCTCACTCCGTTTTGGCAAAAAGGCTCTTTTTGAAGACGTGAACATCACCTTTTCGCCGGGTAACTGTTATGGACTCATCGGTGCCAACGGTGCCGGCAAATCCACCTTCCTCCGGATCCTTTCCGGAAAGCTGGAATCCACAACGGGCGATATCACCATGGATCCGGGCGAACGGCTCAGCGTGCTGGAGCAGGACCACTTCAAATACGATGATTATCCGGTTGTGGAAACCGTGATCATGGGCAACCAGCATCTTTACGATGTGATGAAGGAAAAGGATGCCATCTACCTGAAAGAGGATTTTTCCGACGAAGACGGTATTCGGGCTTCCGAGCTGGAAACGGAATTCGCGGAAATGGACGGTTGGAACGCGGAAGCGGATGCGGAAAGCCTTCTGAATGGTCTCGGCATTGAAACGGAGGACCATAATAAGCTTCTTCGCGAGCTGGACGACAATAAAAAGGTGAAGGTTCTTCTGGCAAAGGCACTTTTCGGAAATCCCGACGTGCTCCTTCTCGATGAGCCGACGAACCACCTGGATCTGGATGCCATCCAGTGGCTGGAGGAGTTCCTGATCAATTTTGAAAATACGGTTATCGTGGTCAGCCACGACCGCTATTTCCTGAATAAGGTATGTACACACACTGCCGATCTGGACTACGGTAAGATTCAGGTATATGCCGGCAACTATGATTTCTGGTATGAATCCAGCCAGCTCATGATCCGGCAGATGAAGGAAGCCAACAAGAAGAAGGAAGAGCAGATCAAGGAACTGAAGGAATTTATTGCCCGGTTCTCAGCAAATGCTTCCAAATCCAAGCAGGCGACCTCCCGGAAGAAGGCACTCGAGAAGATCCAGCTGGAGGATATCCGTCCTTCCAGCCGGAAGTATCCCTATATCGATTTCCGTCCCAACCGCGAGATCGGAAACGAGGTGCTGACGGTACAGCATATCTCCAAGACAATCGACGGCGAGAAGCTTCTGGATGATATTTCCTTTACCGTGGGAAGAGAAGACAAGATTGCTTTTGTCGGACCGAATGTGAAGGCAACGACCTGCCTGTTCCAGATTCTTGCCGGGGAGATGGAACCGGATGAGGGCATCTATAAGTGGGGTGTAACGACCTCCCAGGGGTACTTCCCCAAGGATAATACAAAAGAGTTTGACAGTGATCTCGTGATCGTGGACTGGCTGACGCAGTTCTCCGAGGAAAAAGAAGCCACCTATGTCAGAGGCTTCCTTGGCCGGATGCTCTTTACCGGTGATGACGGTATGAAAAAGGTAAAGGTTCTTTCCGGTGGGGAAAAGGTGCGGGCACTCCTTTCCAAGATGATGATCATGGGCGTGAACTGCCTCATTCTGGATGAGCCGACGAACCATCTGGACATGGAGGCGATTACATCTCTGAATAATGCGCTGATCAAATTCCCGGGCGTTGTGCTCTTTGCATGCCAGGATCATCAGTTTATCCAGACGACGGCAAACCGGATCATGGAGCTGACTGCGGACGGCGGCCTGATCGATAAGCAGACAACCTATGACGAATACCTGGAGAATGATGAGCTTGCGAGAAAGAGACAGGTTATGAACTTTGATGTGACCGACTGATACTGTTTGGAAAAGCAGGCGGGTTATTTGACTCCGGATGTTTTGAAACCGCTGTATTGGAGAAATATACTTGATTTTAAAAATGGGGCTGGATCATTGATCCAGCCCATAAATATATCGGACGAAACGTTCGGCCGATGTGATATTTTTTGTTTGAATACCGGGGAAGCCAAGGTAGAGCTCGCTGCCGAATCCGAAACGCTTCGCAAAGGACGTGTCGGAAATATCCAGCGCAAAGCCGACCTTTTCCCCTTTTTCATTTTCCATGAATACGAGGTCATCCGAAACAGCGGAGAAGGTTTCCCGCGTCAGAACGGTCTCGACCGGATAAAAGATTTCCATGCCGCTGCAGTAGACAACGCCGGGCATATCGGAAAGGGCAATGTCATAATAGCCGTTGAAACATTCCATGGGGAAGCTTTCGTAATCCGAACCGTTGGGATCGTTGTTGTATTCCTCCTGGTAGTTGACGGGATCCAGGTGAACACCCAGCTTCTTGCGAACCTGGTAGCCTTTGGATTTTCCGATTGCCTTCGTATACTCGCTGATCACATCCAGGTTAAGCGCATCCTTATCCGGTGCGTTGATCACCGCATAAGCGATGGAAGTCGGCCTGGTGTTTTTATAGATGGTCACGCTGATCCGCGCGGCGAGAAGAAGAACGACCAGCGGAATGATGATATGCCATTTGTAACAGAAAAAGAAGTAACTGATCTTCTGCCGGCGGTTCATGGTACTGGTGATCTCTTTATAGCGGGCACGTTTTTCTTTCCGGCGTTCCTTCCGGGAAAGGCCGTGGAGCGAGAGTCGGTCCTCGCCGGGCTCCTCCGTGGGCTTTTCTTCAAATTCCTTGAGCATCTGCCGCATAAGCGTCCTCCTGCTTGCTTTATCTATGGGGGTGTGTTATAAATGAAAAGTCATGGTTTAAAAGGTAACTTCAGCATCATACCACAGTTTAAGTAAAAGGAAAAGCAAAAAACAATGAACACATTCCAGAAACCACTTACCGCACAGGAAAAAAAGAAAAAGAAGAAGAGGAGAATTCTTCATACCTTCTTCCGAATCCTGCTCATCCTATTTGTGGTGGGCATTGTGATCAATACAGGTATCATTCTTTTCACGGTGATCCGGCATAAGAAAAAACTCCGGGCCGAAGAGGACCTTCTGGCGAATCCGCCGGGAAGGGTGATATCGGTAAACGGACATGATATTTATGCCTGGGATGGCGGAAATCCGGATGCGGAGCATACCATCGTGTTCCTGCACAATAACGGCTCTGCGGATTCCTCCGTGGCGCTCCAGCCGCTGTTTGAGGAGCTGGATAAGGATTACAGGCTGATCTATGCGGACCGTACCGGAAACGGCCGGAGCCCCAGCGTTAAGGGATCCGGTGAGCTGGATACGCAGCTTTCGGATATGAAGGGCGTTCTAGAACGTTTTGAAGTGAAAGGACCCGTTGTACTCTGCGGCATCGGCAGCGGCGGCCTTCTGGCGGATTACTGGGCAGCGAAGGAGCCTTCTAATGTGGAGGCGGTGATCGGAATCGGTGCCTTTACACCGGATGATTTTGAAGGGATGACAAGGGATGATTACTGTACCTTCAAGAAATGGCTGCTTGTCCGTTTTGTATCCCTCGGCTTCCACAGATACACAAAGAGTATCTATCCCGAGAACATAGGCAATGTATATACGGAACGGCAGATGCAGGAGAGGAAGGCCCTGATTTCCAAGGGGTATTATACAAAGGGCTCCTACAAGGAAGATTTCTGGATGGTGGATAACGCAAACAAAGTCGCGGAGACCGGTTTCCCGGAAAAGGTTCCGGTGCTGGAGCTTCTCGGCAATGTAACGTTCCCGGAATATCTGGCTGCGGATGAACAGGTAAAGAAGGAGCTGGATGACGCCACGAAAGGCAATGCGGATGTAAAACTGGAGGATCTTTCGGCAGAGATCAACAAGGACCGTTTTGCGTATTATAAGCAGTTTTCCAATGTGAAAACCGTGGAGATGGCGGGCCCTATTGAGATATATGTCTTTAATCCGAAGGGTGTGGCGAAGGAAATTGGTGATTTTTTACAGGGGATTTCCAAGTAAAAAGGGCGAAGTACTGCGGTTTATGCAACAAAATGTACAAAAAAATCGTCAAAAATGAAAAAAACACTTGATAATTTGTCTATTATGCCCTATAATGGGCGTAGATCGCAGGTAGGACTGCGATAATTTCTAACGTATTTACGGCGGTGGCGTCTGGACCGACAGCGCAGAACCGGCGTTACCTGTTTCGGACAGGTGATAAGGGGCGGGCCGAAGAAAGGGCAAGACAGTCGTAAAACATCACAAGCCAAAAGGAGGGTTTTTTTGTGAAAAAGTTCAAAAAGGCAATGGCGCTCTCTTTAGCAGCAGCTATGGGTCTTTCTCTTGTAGCGTGTGGAAAAGACGACGACAAGAAAGATGACAAGACAGAAGCAGCTACAGAAGCAGCGACAGAAGCAGCAACCGAAGCAGCAACTGAGGGTGAAACAGAAGCAGCAACTGAGGCAGCTACAGAAGCAGCTACAGAGGCTACAGCTGATGGTGATGCAGCAGCACTTGTTGCAGCAATCACTGACACATCCACAAAGATCAACGTTTATTCCTGGAATACAGAGCTGGGCGACAGACTGAAGTATTTCAAGGATAAGTATCCTGAGTATGCTGACCTGGTAGTTTACCAGAACCTTGGTCTCGGCGGAACATCCGATGACTACAAGACAGCTATCCAGTCCGCAATCGACGCTGGTGGCGACAACTATCCGTCCATCATCGCTTGCGATAACGACGTTGCTCTGTACTTCCTGCAGGATAAGGACAATATCGTTCCTGTATCCGAAATCGGTATCACAGACGCTATGTACTCTGAAGCTTTCGACTACACTGTTGAGTATGCAACAGTTGATGGTCAGCTGATGGGTCTTACATGGCAGGCTGCTCCCGGATGCTTTGTCTACAGAAACGACATCGCTGATGACGTTCTCGGTGCTCATGATGAGGCTACTGTTCAGGAAGCTGTTAAGGATTGGGACGCATTCCTTGCAACTGCTGACAAGATGAAGGAGAAGAACTACAAGATGCTGTCCGGCCCGGATGATGTTAAGTATGTATATCTGGATCAGAGAACATCACCGTGGGTTGCTGATGACAAGCTCAACATCGACTCCGCTGTAACTGATTACCTTGAGATGGCTAAGAAGCTGTACGATGGTGATTACACAAACAAGACCGCTATGTGGAACGATGACTGGAATGCAAACTTCAGTGGCAACGTATTCGGTTACTTCGGATGTACATGGTTCGTTTACTGGTGCATCCCGAACGATTCCAAGTTCTATGGCAACTGCTCCATGGTTCAGGGTCCGAAGAGCTATCACTGGGGTGGAACATACCTCGGCGTAACCAAGGATTGCCCGAACAAGCCGCTGGCTGCACTTGTTCTGTACACACTGTGCTGCGACAAGGATGCTATGGCTAAGCTGTCCGAGGAAACTCTGGACTTCGTAAACAACAAGGCTGCTATGAAGAGCCTGATCGATGCTGGTAAGGGTGCTTCCGAAGTTCTCGGTGGCCAGAACCCGCTGTCTATCTGGTATGAAGCAGCTCAGGGTATCTCTCTGAAGAACGCTACAGAGTATGACTCTACAATCAATGGTTTCCTGGATACCGCTTCTCAGGCTTACAACTCTGGTGAAGTTAAGTCTGTTGATGATGCAGTAGCTAACATCAAGAGCGACGTTCAGAACGCTTATTCCTTCATCACTGTAGAGTAATCTATTGAACTTGAAGAGAAAAAAGGCATTGTAATTTAATATTACAACACTGGTTATGCACCGGGATGAACTCCCGGTGCATAATTAAAAAAGACGAAAACAATTTGCGCTGTTGGACATTTTTGTAAGAAGTACAAAAGAGGAAATTTGTGCTTCTTACAAAAATGTCTGACAGGGTGGAGCAAAATTAATTCTACGGGGAAGTGAACACATGAAGAAAAAAACAGTAGAATATGGGAAATACGGCTATCTGTTTATTGTCCCATTCTTTCTGGTCTATTTAGTTTTCTCGCTGTATCCCCTGATTTATACTCTGTACCTCAGCTTTGTTGAGTACTATCAGTATAAATCCAAGTGGGTCGGCCCCAAGTTCTGCGGTTTTGATAACTATCTTTCCCAGTTGAAATCCACTGGCGGGCAGATGAACAGAACGCTCGCTTCGATCATCAATACGTTGATCATCTGGATCATCAACTTCATTCCGCAGGTACTTCTTTCTTTACTTCTCGCAGCATGGTTTACAGATACCAGTATCAAGCTTAAGGGAACCGGCGCTTTCAAGATCATGATGTTCATGCCGAATATCATCACAGCATCTTCCATCGCCGTTCTGTTCTACAGCTTGTTCTCCAGGAATGGCCCATTAAGACAGGCACTTGTCAGCATGCATATCATAGGCAAAGACTATGACTTCATGGAGTCGGGTGCTGCTACGATAGGCCTAATAGGCTTCATGCAATTCTGGATGTGGTACGGCAATACGATGATCATTCTGATTGCCGGTATCCTGGGTATCAACCCGTCTCTTTACGAGGCAGCCATGGTGGATGGTGCCAGTGGAGGTCAGAACTTCCGCTACATCACATTCCCGCTGCTTATGCCGATTCTTCAGTTTACGCTGGTTACTTCGGCAATCGGTGGTCTGCAGATGTTCGATATTCCGTCGCTGTTCAACGTTAACCAGAACTACGATGGTCTGCCGAACTGGAGATCTGAAACAATCACAATGTGGATTAAGAGACTTGGTTTCTCATCCCGAAACTATGGTCGTGCGGCTGCGGCTTCCATGATCCTGTTCATTGTAACACTCGTGATCAGTATGATCTTCTTTGTTGCAACGAAGGAAAGACAGCCTAAGCAGAAGCACGCAATTCTGGAAGCGTAGAAAGGAGGATGACGAAAATTGGCTAAACAAGCAGCTAATAATGGCGAGTTTGCAAGTTACTCTGCCAAGATCAGAACGCATAAAATTATTCGTACGATCGTCTGCATCCTTCTGTGTATCATAAGTATCCTTCCGTTCTATGTAATGATCGTGAACTCCACGCTTGCATCGGATACGATCAAGACCGGTGTACACCTCATTCCCGGAAAGATGTTTTCACACAACTTCCATGCTCTGATGAAAAAAGCAGATGGTATCGGTACCAGTATCTGGGGAGCTATGCTTCACAGTGCATTGATCGCCGTACCTGCTACGATCATTCAGGTGTATGTGTCTACGCTGACTGCATACGGTCTTACCGCTTACAACTTTAAGTTAAAGAAGGCAGCATGGGCATTCATCTATGCCATCATGATGATTCCTGCACAGGTTTCCATCATTGGTTTCATGAGCCTCATGCAGAAGATTGGTCTGTACGATACTTATTGGCCGCTGATCATTCCGGCAGCAGCTGCACCGTCAACTGTTTACTTTATGAAGCAGTACATGTCGAGTGCTCTGTCTCTGGAAATCATCGAAGCTGCACGTATCGATGGTTCAGGCGAGTTCTACACCTTCAATACGATTGTTCTTCCGTTGATGAAGCCTGCTATGGCTACTCAGGCGATCTTCGCTTTCATCGCATCCTGGAACAACCTGTATACACCTTCCATGATCCTGATCAGCCCGAAGAAGAAGACTCTTCCCATGTTCATTCAGTCACTGCGTTCAGAGCAGTTCCGTTCTGACTACGGTGTTATCTACATGGGCCTCTTCCTTACGGTTGTACCGCTCATCGCTGTATACTTTGCTCTGTCTAAGTATATCATTGCCGGTGTTGCACTGGGTGGTGTTAAGGAGTAAGCATTTTCTTTCAAAAGAATCTACGAAGCCGTCGGGTTCCCCGGCGGCTTCTTTGTTATATCTGACAGATCTTGATGACATTTAAGTATTTTTGAGGCAGGAGATCGAAAACACCTCCTCAGGACACTGCTCGCGCACGACAACGGGTTCCCCTAGCGGACGCTAAACTCTCACATCGTGTACAAAAAGCGTACACTCGTGAATCGTTAAGCGCCGTAAGCGCACAATTCGAAGAATTGTGTGTCTGCCGAAGGCAGATGCGTTCTGCAACGCAGAACCAAGACTTGCGTAGCA
>CACYDN010000159.1 GCA_902773185.1 uncultured Lachnospiraceae bacterium
ATGTAACGATGTGCATCATCCTCGGACATATGACGTTTTTCTACCAGAAGGATTTTGGCCCGCGAGATCAGCCTCGTTTCCTCCAGCTTTTCCTCCGCCTGCCGTGTTCTCTGTTCCAGTTTGCGGAGACGTTTTTCCGTGGCGAGAAGGAACCGGACGCCCTTGTCGATCAGTCCCCGGGATGCCGGACTCGCAATCACCAGAACCCCACTGTCCGTCACCCGCTCCAGCGTATCGCCATACTTTTCTCTGGGCACAAAAAGAAGAACCGAACTCCGGCTTTTCTCCATCACATCCATGGCAAGGTTTTCTCCCAGCTCGTCCGGCAGCGGCTCGCTGATCACAACAAGCTCAAACTCCCGTTCCAGCAGGGTACGCCTGGCCAACGCGGCACTATGCCTTACTTCAATAGTCACAAACCCCACAAGTGTAGATTTTACCGCCATTACAAACTGTTCGGAGGAGGATACGATCAATATGGAATGTTGTATGTCATCTTTTCTGGACATGAACACCCTTTCCGATTAACAGCTCACTTCAGACTGCTTCATTCAAGACCTGACGCAACGTTACCTAATGTTCATGCTGTCTGGCCGTATACTCCCGAACAATTCCTTCCGGAACGATTCTCTTTACAAACTCACTTGCCTCCGCCAGCTTTCCGGCTTCCTTACGGGAATCCGGCAGATATGCAGCCGTCTCGCTCATTTCATCCGGCAGAGCCAGTTTCTTCTCGATTCCTTCGAGACCCGCATAGATCAGCAGGGCATAAACAAGGTACGGATTGCTGGACGCATCCGGCGAGCGGAGCTCCACCCGGGTCTTTCCCTTGTAATTCTCGATATACATCAGCTCCGAGGCGCCCTTATCGGACCAGTCGGCCCTGTCCGGTGCCGTACTGTTGCCGAGTCTGGAATAGGACGCATCCGTCGGATTCAGGAAAAGTGTGATTTCACGAATTTTCTCAATGATGCCGGCCGCCGCATACTTCACCACATCCTCTCCCTGATTCGTCATAGCATAGATGTTGATGTGATAGCCGTTGCCCGGTTTATCCGGAAGCGGTTTCGGCGAAAAGTCAGCCACAAGGCCGTAGCGGTCCGCAATGGTACTGACAACCATCTTAAAGGTGGTCATCTGGTCTGCCGCCTTCAGCGGTTTTCCGTAATGAAAATCAATCTCATTCTGTCCCGGGCCGCGTTCATGATGGCTCCGCTCCGGACGAAGGCCCATCTGCTCAATCGTGAGCGAGATTTCACGCCGCACGTTTTCGCACTTATCCAGCGGTGCAATATCCATGTATCCGGCGCTGTCATAGGGGGTTTTCGTTGCATTCCCCTCTTCATCCTTCTTGAACAGGTAAAACTCTGTCTCCGTACCAAAACGGAATTCAATGCCTTTCTCTTCCGCCGCCTCTATTGCCTTCTTCAGGATGGCCCGCGTGTCGGAATCATACGGTTCTCCGTCCGGTGTATACACGTCGCAGAACATGCGGAGTACCCTGCCGCTGTCGGGGCGCCAGGGAAGGATGGCCATGGTTGCCGGATCCGGAAACAGGTACAGGGAGGCGTACGGGCAGTCCTCGAAGCCCGAGATGGCACGCGCATTGATTGCGGCACCGTTCTTCCACGCTTTCATCACCTCCGCCGGCGATACGGATATATTCTTCTGCACGCCGTAGGCATCGCGGAAGGCAAGGCGGATGAACTTCACGTCCTCCTCCTCGATGTAATTCATTACTTCGTCAATCGTATATTCCATTCTCTTCTCCTGTTCATAAAGAACCGGAACGGTTCTTTTCATCGATATATCTTCCCTAAGAGCGGAAGGACGATAATACCTGTTCGGGACATCGCTCCCACTCGCGCTCGGGCAGCCCCTAGCGGCCGCTTCGCAAAAAGCGCTCCGCTTGCTAAGCTCTCGCTTCGTTAAACACTCGCGAATCGCTAAGCACCGAGGCCCGGCATGGTCCCTCACAGGCATTCTCGTCCTTCCACTCCTTATAGAACAGTAAAACGATGAAAAAGAACCGTCCCGATTTACAGTCTCACATTAGATGACAGAGATACGCGGTGTGATATCCTCGAGAACATCGAGGAGGATTTTCACCGTATCGAGCGACGTGAACATGGTCACTCCGTTCATGATGGCACATTTCCGGATTTCGACACCATCCTGGTAATGTACCCCGGAAAGGATGGCACGCGTATTGATAATGTAGCTTACATATCCGGCCCGGATGGACTTCAGCACTTCGTCACTGCCATCCGACAGTTTCCCGCGGATGCGTGTACGGATACCATGTTCCTTCAGGAACACGCCCGTTCCCACAGTTGCCTCAATGTTAAAGCCGAGCTCGTAGAAGCGGCGGACAAGCGGAAGCGCTTCCTCTTTATCCTCGTCTGCAAGCGTAACCATCACGGTTCCGTATTCCTTCATCTTGATGCCGGAAGCCTGCAACGCCTTGTAGAACGCACGCTTCAGACGCTTATCATAACCGATGGCTTCTCCCGTCGATTTCATCTCCGGTGAAAGGTATGCATCCATGCCCCTGAGCTTTTCGAAGGAGAAGGCAGGTGCCTTTACATACCAGAACTGCTTCTCCGGTGCCACGCCCGGCTGAATGCCCTGCGCAGCAAGACTCTCGCCCAGCATGACCTTTGTGGCGATATCCACCAGCGAATAGCCGCTGGACTTGGAAAGGAACGGTACGCTCCGGGATGCCCGCGGGTTCACCTCAATAATGTACACGTTATCCTCTTTATCCACGATGAACTGGATGTTGAAAAGGCCAACGATTCCGATGCCGATTCCCAGTCTCGTGGTGTAATCCAGTATTGTGTCTTTTACTTTTTCCGAAATGGAGAACGGCGGATATACACTGGTGCTGTAGCCGGAATGCACACCGGTCCGCTCAACCAGCTCCATGATGCCCGGCAGGAAAACTTCTTTTCCGTCGCAGATGGCATCCACCTCAACCTCCTTGCCGACAAGATATTTATCGACCAGAACCGGCTGATCCTCATTCACATCCACCGCTGTCTGCAGGTAGTGACGAAGCATCTCCTCGTTTGCCACGATTTCCATGGCCCGGCCGCCCAGTACAAAGCTCGGACGTACCAGAACGGGATAGCCAATCTTCTCTGCCACCCGGACGCCGCTCTCGACATCGGTTACCGCTTCTCCCTTCGGATGCGGAATACCCAATTCCTCGATCAATGCCTCAAAGGCATCTCTGTCCTCTGCCTTAAAGATGGCTTCACAGTCGGTGCCGATGATCTTCACGCCGCGCTTTGTAAGCGGATCCGCCAGATTGACCGCTGTCTGTCCGCCAAGTGTTGCGATCACACCCTCCGGCTTTTCGAGCTCGATGATATTCATGATATCTTTGGGGGTAAGCGGTTCAAAATACAGCTTATCCGCCGTGGTATAGTCTGTGGAAACGGTCTCCGGGTTATTGTTTACAACAATGGCCTCGTAGCCCATCTCCCGGATGGTCTTTACCGCATGCACCGTGGAATAATCAAATTCCACGCCCTGTCCGATCCGGATGGGGCCGCTGCCGAGAACAAGGATTTTCTTTTTATCGGAAACAGCAGACTCATTCTCCTCCTCGTAGGTGGAGTAAAAATACGGAACATAGCTTTCGAACTCGCTGGCGCAGGTGTCGATCATCTTGTAAACCGGGAAGATTCCCAGCTGCCGCCTTCTGTTCCATATTTCCTCCTCCGGAACATCCAGCATTTCCGCAATATAGGAATCAGAGAAGCCCATCCGCTTTGCCTCGTAAAGAAGCTCCTTCTCCAATTCTTTTCCTTCGCCCTTCAGCGCTTCGATTTTCTTTTCAAAATCCACGATCTTCTTGATCTTATCCAGGAAGAACATATCGATCTTTGTGATGGCGGAGATGAGCTGATGATCCACACCCAGCCACATCAACTGGGAGATGGCATAGATTCTGTCGTCCGTCCCTTCCCTGATATAATCCAGAAGTTCCTCTTTTGACATGTTTTCCTGGTCGAATTTCGCCAGATGCAGATGATTCTTTCCATCCTCCAACGAACGGATGGCCTTGAGGAGACTCTCCTCCAGCGTTCTGCCCACGGCCATGACCTCGCCCGTCGCCTTCATCTGGGTCGATAAAACATTGGAAGCCAGCGTAAACTTGTCAAAGGGGAACCGGGGCATCTTTGTCACCACGTAGTCCAGTGCCGGTTCAAAGCAGGCCGGTGTATTGGCCAGCTGGATTTCTTCCAGATTCATGCCGACGGCTATCTTCGCAGAAACCCGGGCGATCGGATAGCCGCTTGCCTTGGATGCAAGAGCCGATGACCGCGAAACTCTGGGGTTCACCTCGATCACATAGTACCGGAAGGATTCCGGATCCAGAGCAAACTGTACGTTACAGCCGCCCTTTACGCCAAGCGCACGGATCAGAGAAAGTGCGCTGTCCCTCAGCATATGATATTCTTTATTCGTAAGGGTCTGGCTGGGTGCCACAACGATGGAATCACCGGTATGGATACCAACCGGATCCAGGTTCTCCATGTTGCAGACCACGATGGCCGTGTCATTGGCATCCCGCATAACCTCATATTCAATCTCTTTATAACCCTTGATACTCTTTTCCACCAGAACCTGATGCACCGGAGAAAGCGCAAGAGCATTTTTCATCATGTCCTTCATTTCTTCCGGATCATCGGCAAAGCCGCCGCCGGTACCGCCCAGTGTAAAGGCCGGCCGGAGAATGACCGGATATCCGATCCGCTCTGCTGCCGCGAGTCCCTCTTCCACGCTGTAGGTAATCTCCGACGGGACAACCGGTTCCCCGATCCGTTCACAGAGTTCTTTAAATTCCTCTCTGTCCTCCGCACATCGGATGGATGCCGCATCCGTTCCGAGAAGCTCGATCTCGCACTCCTCGAGGACGCCTTTATCATAGAGCTGCATGGCAAGGTTCAGACCTGTCTGGCCGCCGATTCCCGGCACCAGTGCATCCGGCCGCTCATAGCGGCAGATCCGCGCCATATATTCCAATGTAAGCGGTTCCATGTAAACCTTATCTGCAATTGCATGGTCTGTCATGATCGTAGCCGGGTTACTGTTGGCCAGAATAACCTCGTATCCTTCCTCTTTTAAAGCAAGACAGGCCTGGGTTCCCGCATAGTCGAATTCGGCCGCCTGCCCGATCACAATCGGGCCGCTTCCGATCACCAGAACCTTATGTATATCTGTGCGCTTCGGCATCGATTTTTTCCTCCTGATACAATCTGATAACTAACCGTTCATAACCACCGGTTCTTCCTGTAAAGTCTGCCGCAAAAAGTATAATCTTTGACTATTTCGCCATATTTTGGACAAACCGTTCAAACAGGTATGTACTGTCCTGCGGACCGGGCGCGCTTTCCGGATGGTACTGCACGGAAAACATCTTTTCCTCCGGACATGCAAGACCTTCCACGGTATTGTCCAGGAGATTGATATGGGAAACCGTAAGTCCTGTTCCCGCTACTGACTTTTCATCCACCGCATAGCTGTGATTCTGACTGGTCATCTCAATCTTACCGGTCGCAATATCCTTTACGGGATGGTTTCCTCCGCGGTGGCCGAATTTCAGCTTATAGGTTTTTGCCCCGTAGGAAAGCGCCAGAAGCTGATGTCCCAGACAGATACCGAACATCGGATATTTTCCGCGAAGCGCCTTCAGGGTTTCGATTACGCACGTTACATCTTCCGGATCGCCGGGGCCGTTGGAAATAAATACGCCGTCCGGGTTCATGAAGCTGATTTCCTCCGCGGTGGTATTATACGGAACCACGGTCACGTTGCAGCCGAAATGATTCAGCTCCCGCACAATATTCAGCTTCATACCGCAGTCAATGGCAACCACACGGAACTTCGGATTCGATGTCCGGGCATACCAGCGGCGTTTGCAGCTGACACGGGATACGGCATCGTGCGGTACCGGTGTCTGCTGGATGCGGCGGAGTCCCTCTTCTTTCGAAACATTCGGCCGGGTAATGAGAACGCGGCGGCTGCCGAGATCCCGGATGCTCCTTACCAGCTTCCTGGTATCCACACCCGTAACGCCAGGAATCTGGTTTTCTTCCAGAAGCTCCGAAAGGGTTCTGGTGTAACGGAAGTTGGAAGGCAGATCGTTATAATCCCGGACGATCAGGGCGCCAAGTCCCAGTCCCTTACTTTCAAAGTCCTCGTCCGTGATGCCGTAATTTCCGATCAGCGGGTATGACATTACCACTGCCTGATCCGTATAGGAAAGATCGGATGCGATTTCCTGGTACCCTACCATGGATGTATTGAACACGATCTCGCACACGGCATCGCGCTCCGCGCCGAAGCCGTAGCCGTAATACTCGCTTCCATCCTCCAAAATAAGTTTCCTGTTCTTTTCCGTCATGGTTTTCTTCTCTTTCTGTATATATGAGTGTTCTTGATTCTATAGCTATACTACAGGATGTTTCTTTTGACAAGCATACTCTATGTACGGCAGGTTGAGTACGAGTAAGTCCGTTCAGGACACTGCTTGCGCACGAACACGGGCTACCCCTAGCGGCCGCTTCGCAAAAAACGCTCCGCTCGCTAAACTCTCCCTTCGTGTCCAAAGAACGGACACTCGTGAATCGTTAAGCGCCGAGACCCGTGACGGTCCTTCACGGACTCACTCGTACTTCCCTGCCAATTCAGGTTAGATTTAGTTGTCAAAAGAAAATCATCCCACTCACGAATCATGAATATATCTTCCTATATTTTAATGATTCGAAAAACATCTGCAATATTATATCAGATTATTATCAAATTACAACGAATTCGAAATTTCATTCTATGACAAGTCCATCTGAGACAGCGGCTGTTCGAAGCGTTCCTTGCTTGTGACCTCCGGTACGCGGGTCGCATACTCCCCGCTGAAGCAGGCATGGCAGAATCCGTCGTGGCCGACCAGCTCCGAAAGAGAATCGAACGGCAGGTAGCCGAGGGAATCCGCTCCGATCATCTCTGCGATTTCCGTCAGGGAATACTGGCAGGCGACCAGGTTCTCCTTCTTATCGATATCGGTTCCGTAGTAGCAGGGACTGATGAACGGCGGCGAGGAGATCCGCACATGGATTTCCTTTGCGCCGGCTTCCCGCAGGAGATGCACGATTCGCTTACTTGTGGTACCGCGAACTATGGAATCATCCACCAGAACCACACGTTTTCCTTCCACTGTTTCCCGAAGGGGATTCAGCTTGATCCGGACACCGCTTGTCCTTTCACTGGCTGAGGGCGAAATGAAGGTCCGCCCGATATATTTATTCTTGATAAATCCGATGCCGTAGGGTATGCCGGAATACCGGGAATAGCCGAGTGCCGCATCCAGTCCGGAATCCGGAACGCCCACCACCACATCTGCAATCACGGGATAGTTGCGTGCCAGGATTTCGCCGGCCTTTAGGCGCGCCGCATGGACCGAAATCCCATCAATGACGGAATCCGGTCTGGCAAAATAAATATATTCAAATATACAGGTTGCCCGCTTCTTTGTTCCGCAGTAATCACGGAAGGACCGGACGCCCCGGTCCGAGAAAACGATGAGCTCGCCCGGTTCCACATCCCGGATAAACCGGGCTCCCACTGCTTCCAGCGCACAGGTTTCCGAAGCAGCCACATAGGTGCCGTCTTCCTTCTGTCCGTAGCAAAGCGGTCGGAAGCCATGCGGGTCACGCGCAATGATCAGCTTTGCGGCGGACATCACCGCAATGGAATAGGCTCCTTCCAAAGATTGCATGGCCGCCAGCACTGCCTCCTCGATGGACGGTTTCTGAAGCCGTTCCCGCGTAACTATATACGCGATGATTTCGGTATCCGAGGTGGAATGAAAGATTGCTCCGGATAATTCCAGTTCCTGCCGGAGTTCGTAGGCATTGCTGATATTGCCGTTATGCGCAAGGGCCATCTTTCCTTTCTGATGATTAACCTCCATAGGCTGGCAATTGTTCCGGTTATTGGCACCGGTCGTGCCGTAGCGCACATGTCCCACAGCCATACTGCCATCCGGCAGATGAGATAATTCCTCCTCGGAAAAAACCTGACTCACCTGACCCAGATCCTTCTTGGTATGGAAGATTCCATCCCTGTTTACCACAATCCCGCAGCTTTCCTGTCCGCGGTGCTGCAGCGCATAGAGGCCGTAATATACATCCCTGGCAACAGGGTAATCCGCCGGTGCATAAATCCCGACGAGTCCGCATTCTTCATGTAAACCTTTTTCCGGATAATCCATTTCCTTATTCATAGCTGTTCCGCATTCCCTTCCCTTGTACACCGATAAACAATGAACTGTCCCAGCTGTTTCATTTACAGTGTACCGATCAGCAGACGACTGCAACATCAACCTGTCAGAAAACCTACGCCTTTCAGTTTGATACGTGTGTAAGTTTTCTCAAAACGATCAGTCCATCTCGGGCTGAATTCCGGCCCGTTCGGCTGCCTTATTTACAAACTCCCTGAAGATGGGATGCGGCCGGTTCGGCCGTGATTTAAATTCCGGATGGAACTGTACGCCCAGGAAGAAGGGATGATCCGCAATCTCCACTGTTTCCACCAGTTCTTTGTCGGGAGAAAGTCCTGAGATCACAAGTCCGGCCTGCGTCAGCTTATCCCGGTAATCATTATTAAACTCATATCTGTGACGATGCCGTTCCGAGATCACCGGCGTATCCGTTTTGTCTGAAGATGTATTCTGCGCTGCGTCCGTATCTTTATAGCAGATTTCCATCATGGTTCCGGGCTGAATATGGCAGGGATATGCGCCCAGCCGAAGGGTTCCGCCCTTGTCGATGGTATCCGACTGACCCGGCATAAAATCAATTACCTTATTCGGACAGATTTCATCGAATTCACCGGAATCGGCATCCGGAATTCCCGCAACGTGCCGTGCATATTCGATCACGGCAATCTGCATACCGAGACAGATACCGAAATACGGAATGCCATTTTCTCTGGCATACTTTGCGGTAAGGATCATTCCTTCAATGCCGCGTCCGCCAAAGCCGCCGGGCACGATGATTCCGTCTGCCCCCGAAAGCTTTTCATCAATATTCGTTTCATCCAGATGCTCGGAATCCACCCAGTCGATTTCCACATGCACGCCCCAGTAAAATCCGGCATGATGAAGTGCTTCCGCTACGGAAAGATACGCATCATGGAGATGCACATATTTTCCGACCAGTGCAATCTTTACTTCGCTGCTGCGCTTTTTGATCCGCGCCACCAGTCTCTCCCACTCACCGAGATCCGGTTCCGGCAGATCCAGCCCCAGTTCCCGGCAGACAACGCCGGAAAAGCCGGATGCTTCCAGCATGAGCGGTGCTTCGTAAAGACTGTCAAGCGTCCGGTTCTCAATTACGCAATCTTCCTTCACATTACAGAACATGGAGATTTTCTTAAAGATGCTCTCCTCCAGCGGTTCATCGCAGCGAAGGACGATGATGTCCGGATTGATTCCCATTCCCTGTAGTTCCTTAACGGAGTGCTGTGTCGGTTTGGATTTATGCTCATTGGAGCCGTGCAGATAAGGCACAAGAGTCACATGGATAAAGAGACTGTTCCCCTTTCCGGTCTCCAGTGCGATCTGCCGCACTGCTTCCAGAAACGGCTGTGACTCGATGTCACCGATGGTACCGCCAATCTCGGTGATGACCACATCCGCATCCGTCTCTCTGCCCACACGATAGACAAAATCCTTAATTTCATTGGTGATGTGCGGAATAACCTGTACGGTAGAGCCGAGATACTCGCCCCGCCGTTCCTTATTCAGTACATTCCAGTAAACCTTTCCGGAAGTCAGATTGGAAAACTTATTCAGGTTCTCATCGATGAACCGCTCATAATGTCCCAGATCCAGATCCGTTTCCGCGCCGTCCTCCGTTACATAGACCTCGCCATGCTGGTAGGGACTCATGGTACCCGGATCCACATTGATATAAGGATCCAGCTTCTGGGCAGCCACCTTCAGGCCTCTTGCCTTCAGCAGCCGGCCGAGAGATGCCGCCGTAATTCCTTTTCCCAGACCGGAAACCACACCACCGGTTACAAAAATGAATTTTGCCATTTTACGCCTCTTTTCCGCAATTACTCCACAGTAACACTCTTCGCAAGGTTCCTGGGCTTATCCACATCCAGGCCCTTGGATACACTGATATAATAGCCGAGGAGCTGCAGCGGAACCACGGAAAGGATGCCCATAAAGAGATCATCCGCCTCCGGGATATACAGGATAAAGTCCACCTGCTCCTCCAAATATTCATTGCTCTTTCCGGTGATACCCACCAGATACGCACCACGCGCACGGCACTCCGCCATGTTGCTGACAGTCTTTTCGATGAGTCTCTTCTGTGTCAGAAGACCGATCAGAAGGGTATCGTCCTCAACCAGACTGATGGTACCGTGCTTCAGCTCGCCGGCCGCATAGGCCTCGCTGTGAATGTAGCTGATTTCCTTCAGCTTCAGGCTGCCTTCCAGACTTGCCGCGTAGTCAGCACCTCTTCCGATGAAGAAGGCATCATGCTTCGATGCGTAGCGGGAAGCAATCCACTGGATTCGCTCCTTCCGGGACAGAATCTCCGATACCTTATCCGGAAGAGACTGCAGCTCCTTTGTATAAGCCTTGGCTTCCTTCTCACTGATCCGGAGACGAAGAAGTGCCGCCTTCACCGCCCAGGCATACATCATCATGAGCTGAGAGCTGTAGGCCTTGGTTGTAGCCACGGCAATCTCCGGGCCTGCCTTGGTATACAGCACATAATCCGCCTCGCGGGCAATGGTGGAGCCCTCCACATTGACGATGGCCAGCGTCTTCACGCCATTTGCCTTGGAAATGCGAAGCGCCTCCAGTGTATCCGCCGTTTCACCGGACTGGGATATCACGATAACAAGAGACCCCGGGGCAAAGAGCAGTTTCCGATACCGGAACTCCGATGCGAGCTCCACTCTTGTCGGAAGCTCCGCCAGCTCCTCCAGCACATACTGGGCAGACATGCCCACATGCCAGGCAGAACCGCAGGCCACGATATAAACGTTCGTGATGTTGCGGAAAAAGCTGTCATCCAGCCCTGCCGCATGGAAGTCAATTTCGCCCTGCCGCATAACGCTGTAC
This sequence comes from uncultured Lachnospiraceae bacterium, assembly GCA_902773185.1. Taxonomy (GTDB): domain Bacteria; phylum Bacillota; class Clostridia; order Lachnospirales; family Lachnospiraceae; genus Eubacterium_Q. Next base: position 11,156 of record CACYDN010000159.1, read on the forward strand.
AGGGTATCACGGAGCGCCGCCGGCTGCTCCTGGATTTCCTTGATCATGAAATGCTCATAGCCGTTCTTCTCTGCTGCCTGGGCATCCCACTTGATTTCCTTCAGCGGAAGCTCAACCTCATCGCCGTTCAGATCGAAGAAATGAACCTCGCCCGGCAAAATCCGCGCCGCCTGATGGTTATCGATATAGTATACGTTTCTTGTATAATTCAGAACCGCCGGTACATCGGATGCAAGGAAGGATTCGCCGTTTGACACACCGATGATCATGGGACTGTCTTTCCTGGCCGCATAGATTTCGCCCGGATAATCCTTGAACATCAGGGCCAGAGCATAGCTGCCGCGGACGCGGAGCATCATGCGGTTCAGCGCATCGATGGGGCCGTTCTTGTATTTCTTATAATAGTAATCTACGGTCTTAATGGCCACCTCTGTATCCGTATCGCTGTAGAAGGTATAGCCATGGTGCTGCAGCTTTTCCCGCAGCTCCTTGTAATTCTCGATGATACCGTTATGCACGCCAACAACATCCGCATCGGTAAATACGGATGTTTCGGTATCCAGTACATCACTTACATGAGGATGGGCATTTCTCTCACTGGGTTCTCCGTGGGTTGCCCAGCGGGTATGTCCGATGCCGCAGCTGCCGGGCATGCTCTTTCCCTTTTCCGTCTTATCCATGAGATTCTGGAGCTTGCCCATGGCTTTTTCGACTCTGATCTTGCCCTCGTCATCCAGCACGGCCATGCCTGCCGAATCATAGCCACGGTATTCCAGTTTTTTAAGGCCGCTGAGCAATATCTCCGCGGCAATGCTGTGGCCGGTAAATCCTACTATTCCGCACATATTTTTTCCTCCGAGTATGATTCTGTTTAACAGCGGATCGGACATGTGGTCGGTTTCAGACCACATATCCTTCCGCTGATATACATTTTAACATCCTGTAATGTATCACTTCAGGTTAAAATTTACAATCATAAGTTGATAAAACATCCGGTGCTTTAAATTAGCTCCATATTAGGATTCACCAACCTGAACCCTTCGGAAAAAACTACAGGTTACTGTACCCCATAAGGGCCTCATCCACCTCTTTGGCCACTCTGCGGCCTTCGGAGATGGCCCAGACGACAAGGGACTGTCCGCGGTGCATATCACCGGCCGTATAGATGCCGGGCTTGGAGGATGCAAATGCACCCGGCTCTGTCTTTACATTTGTGCGGCCGTCCGTTTCGACCCCAAAGGCATCGGTTACATATTTTTCACTGCCCAGGAAGCCGGCTGCGATCAGAACCAGCTCAGCGGGTACTGTACGTTCGGTGCCATCCACGGGTACCATGTTCATACGTCCGGTCTTCGAATCCCGCTCGGGAGAAAGGGAAACCAGAACCACACCGTTCAGCTTACCGTTTTCATCCTTCAGGAATTCTTTTACCGTAGTCTTGTAGATTCGCGGATCCTCGCCAAACTTCCAGATAGCCTCCTCCTGACCGTAGTCTGTTTTCAGGACTCTCGGCCACTCCGGCCACGGATTACTCGGAAGACGCTCTGCGGACGGACACGGCATCATTTCCAGCTGGGTCACACTTTTCGCTCCCAGTCTGATACATGTTCCCACACAATCGTTTCCCGTATCACCGCCACCGATGACGATCACGTTTTTGTCCTTTGCGAGTTCCTCCGGCTTCTCTTTCATGTCACTGTCGAGAAGACGTTTTGTAACTTCCGAAAGGAAGTCCACCGCAAAGCGGATCCCTTCCGCATCCCTTCCCGGTGCCTTGATATCTCTGGGCTGGGATGCGCCGCAGCAAAGAACGACGCTGTCATATTCTTTTTCCAGTTCTTCAGCCGAAACAGTATTTCCCACATCGGCATTCACTACAAATTTAACACCGGCCTCTTCCATCAGCCGGACGCGTCTATCGATGACCGCTTTATCCAGCTTCATATTCGGGATGCCGTAACGAAGAAGTCCCCCTACACGGTCTCTTCTTTCATATACCGTAACCAAGTGTCCCCGCCGGTTCAGAAGCTGTGCCGCTGCCAGTCCCGAAGGACCGCTTCCCACGACTGCCACCTTCTTTCCGGTTCTTACCTCCGGTGCCTCCTCTTTCACAAGGTTATGTACATAGGCGTATTCGATCACCGCTTTTTCATTTTCCTTTGTGGCAACCGGCTCATCCTGCAGCCCGCAGGTGCAGGCCGCCTCACAAAGGGCCGGGCATACTCTGGAGGTAAACTCCGGAAAGCTGTGGGTCACACTGAGTCTTTCATATGCTGCCTCCATCTGGCCGCGGTAAACAAGATCATTTACCTCCGGTACCAGATTATGCAGCGGACAGCCGGACGCCATCCCCGCGATCATCATACCCGCCTGGCAGAAGGGAATGCCGCAGTCCATACATCTTGCCGCCTGAATCTGCTGTTCCTCGTGACCGAGCGCCCCGTGGAATTCCTCAAAATCACGCACGCGCTCTTCCTCCGGTCTTACCGGACCGAGTTTCCGGTCATATTCCAGATATCCTGCAGTCTTTCCCATTATACTTCACCTCCTGTGATGGCCTTAAATGCCATGGTCTTCGCCGTTTCCGGATCCATGCCCTGCTCCTCAAAGCCGGCCACCGCTTTCAGCATCCGCTTGTAATCGGTCGGAATAATCTTTTTAAACATCGGCGCATAGGTATCAAAGCTTTCCAGAATGGTCTTTCCTCTTTCCGAACCGGTACATGCCACATGCTCTTCAATGAGGCTCCGAAGCTCTTCCTGATCGCTCTTTAATTCCACCGCTTCCATCGTTACAAGCTGCTTATTCAGATTCTTATAAAGCTTATTCTCTTCATCCAGGACATAAGCGACACCGCCGCTCATACCTGCCGCGAAATTCTTTCCGGTTTCGCCAAGGACAACAGCAATACCACCGGTCATATATTCGCAGCCATGTTCGCCCACACCCTCAACAACGGCAATCGCGCCGGAGTTCCGGATGCAGAAACGTTCTCCCGCCATACCGGCAATGAATGCTTTGCCGGAGGTAGCACCGTAGAGTGCCACATTACCGATGATGATATTCTCATGCGGATCGTACTTTGCTTCTTCCGGCACACGGACTGTCAGCTTGCCGCCGGACAGACCCTTACCGAAATAGTCATTGCTGTCACCGGTAAGCCGAAGCGTAAGTCCCTTCGGAATAAAGGCACCAAAGCTCTGCCCGCCGGATCCCGTACAATTCACGGTGATCGTATCATCCGGAAGTCCCTCGGGATGCTTCCTTGTAATGTCCGCACCGAGCAGAGTACCGAAGGTTCTGTCCACACTCTGGAGATGAACCTTCACCTCTGCCGGTTTTCCGGAGGATATGGCCTTTTTAATCTTTGCATCTGCAAGGAGGATGCTCTCATCCTTGGTCTCCTGCAGTTTGAAATCATATACATTCTCCGGCTGGAAGGTCGATGCGCTTCTCTCCTCTTTGGACATATCCAGAAGGATACCGGAAAGATCCAGCTTCGCCTCCGCCGCACTTAAATTCTCTTTCTTCCGAAGAAGATCTGTCCTACCGACCAGTTCTGCAACTGTTCTTACGCCCAGCTTCGCCATAATCTCACGAAGCTCGCGGGCAATAAACCGCATGAAATTCTCTACATATTCCGGCTTGCCTGCAAAACGCTTTCTGAGTTCCGGATTCTGCGTTGCCACACCCATGGGACAGGTATCCGACTGGCAGGCCCGCATCATCACGCATCCCATGGTAATGAGCGGCGCCGTTGCGAAACCGAACTCTTCCGCACCGAGGATTGCAGCAATTGCCACATCCCGGCCGCTCATCAGTTTTCCGTCCGTCTCGATCACAACTCTGTTCCGAAGGCCGTTCATGATCAGCGTCTGATGCGTTTCCGCGAGACCCAGCTCCCAGGGAAGGCCCGCGTTATGAATGGAGGAAAGCGGCGCTGCGCCGGTTCCGCCGTCATAACCGGAAATCAGGACTACCCCTGCACCGGCCTTGGCCACACCGGCCGCAACCGTACCGACACCGGCTTCGGAAACCAGTTTTACGGAAATCCGTGCGATCTTATTGGCATTCTTCAGGTCATAGATCAGCTGTGCCAGGTCCTCGATGGAATAAATATCATGATGCGGCGGCGGCGAGATCAGGCTGACACCGGGTGCCACATGTCTGGTCTTGGCAATCCAGGGATAAACCTTCTTGCCCGGCAGATGTCCGCCTTCACCGGGCTTCGCGCCCTGTGCCATCTTAATCTGAATTTCCCGTGCACTGACCAGATACCGGCTGGTCACACCAAACCGTCCGCTGGCAACCTGCTTAATGGCTGAGCTTCTGTCATGATCCGTTCCGGCGGAAAGAATGCGTTCCTCGCTCTCACCGCCTTCTCCGCTGTTGGACTTTCCGTGAAGATGATTCATGGCAATGGCCAGTGTCTCATGTGCTTCTTCGGAAATGGAACCGTAGGACATGGCACCGGTCTTAAACCGTGTCACGATTGCATCCTCGCTCTCAACCTCATCCAGCGGCACACCGCTTTCCGGGTAGTTGAAGTCCAAAAGACTCCGAAGATATCCGGTCTTTTCCGCGTTGACCATGGCTGTATAGGCCTTGAATTTATCATAATTTCCTTCCCTTGTGGAAAGCTGAAGCATATGAATGGTTTCCGGATTATATCTGTGGTTCTCTCCCTGGCTTCTGCTCTTATGCCGACCCAGTGCGGTAAGCTCCAGATTTACCGGAAGTCCCAGCGGATCAAAGGCACGGCTATGCTGCCTGTCTGCAGCTTCGCCGATATCCGCAAGGGTGATTCCGCCCACACGGCTTACGGTGCCGGGGAAGTATGCATCAATCACTTCGCGTGAAATACCGATGGCTTCAAAAATCTTGCTGCCCTGATAGGACTGAATCGTGGAAATACCCATCTTGGATGCAATCTTCACAATACCGAAAAGGATGGCATTATCATAATCCTCAACCGCGGCATAGTAATCCTTATCCAGAAGCTCATCCTCTACCAGTCCTGCTATTACCGCATGTGCAAGATACGGATTCACCGCAGATGCACCGTAACCCAGAAGGGCCGCAAAATGATGCACCTCTCTCGGCTCGCCGGACTCCAGAATGATGGACATGGCCGTACATTTTTTCGTCTCAACGAGATGCTTATGAACCGCTGCCACTGCCAGAAGCGACGGGATGGCCACATGGTTTTCATCCACGCCTCTATCCGAAAGGATCAGGATGTTGGCGCCCTCGCGGTAAGCCTTATCCACCTCCACAAAGAGATGATCCATAGCCCGCTTCATGGATGCACCCTTATAGAACAGCGTTGATACCCGGGCAACCGCAAAACCTTCCCGCTTCATGTTTTCAATCTTCAAAAGGTCCAGATCCGTCAAAATCGGATTATTGATCTTCAGAACCTGGCAGTTCTCCGGCTTTTCCTCCAGGAGATTTCCGTTCTTTCCCAGATATACCGTGCGGGAGGTCACGATCTCTTCGCGCTGGGCATCGATGGGCGGATTGGTTACCTGCGCAAAAAGCTGTTTAAAGTAATAGAACAGCGGCTGATATTCCTTCGATAATGCAGCGATTGGCGTATCCACACCCATGGAACCGATGGACTCCGTGCCGTTTAATGCCATGTTCCGGATACCGTCCTGGCAGTTCTCCCAGGTATAACCGAAAGCCTTTTCCAGTCTTTTTCTCTCTTCCTCTCCGATTTCCGGAACCTTTTTGTTCGGAATCTTGAGGTCGGAAAGGTTTACCAGGCGGGAATCCAGCCATTCACCAAAGGGCTTTCCGTGTGCGTATTTTTCCTTGATCTCTTCATCCAGGATAATCCGTTTTTCTCTGGTATCCACCAGGATGAGCTTGCCGGGATGCAGCCGTTCCTTCTTTACAATATGGCTTTCATCCAGCGGAAGAACGCCAACCTCGGAAGAAAGGATCAGACGTCCGTCATCCATTACATAATAACGTGAGGGTCTGAGTCCGTTCCGATCCAAAATGGCACCCATCACATCACCGTCCGAAAACAGTATGGATGCGGGACCGTCCCAGGGCTCCATCATGGTTGCATAATATTGGTAGAAATCCCTTTCCTCCTGGGAAAGTGTTTCGTTATGCGCCCAGGGCTCCGGAATCATGATGGCCATGGCAAGCGGAAGATCCAGCCCGCTCATCATGAGGAACTCCAATGTATTATCCAGCATGGCGGAATCGGATCCGCTCTGGGAGATGACCGGAAGTACCTTCGTCATATCCTCTGCGGAAAAACGTCCGGTATGCATGGTCTCTTCGCGCGCCAGCATTTTATCCGCATTTCCCTTGATGGTATTGATCTCACCATTGTGAACCAGAAGGCGGTTCGGATGCGCCCGGTTCCAGCTGGGCATGGTATTCGTGGAAAACCGCGAATGTACCATGGCAATGGCGGATGCATAATCCGGGTCCGTCAGATCGGTAAAGAAGGTGCGGAGCTGTCCAACCAGGAACATACCTTTGTATACGATGGTCCGGCAGGAAAGCGACGGGATATAGGTCGTCGTGCTGCTCTGTTCGAATTCGCGCCGAACAATGTAGAGCATCCGGTCAAAGTCGATGTCCTCAGCTGCACTTTCCGGGCGTTCGATGAAGACCTGCCAGATCCGCGGCATGCAGTCTCTCGCCTTTGTTCCGAGTACATCGGGATCACTGTCGACTTTTCTCCAGGCCAGGATCTTCATGCCCGCTTTTCTCGTAATGATCTCGAACATGGATTTTGCCTGACGCATGGTCAGATCATCCTGCGGGAAGAAGAACATACCCACGCCGTACTGTCTTCTATCCGGCAATTCCACGCCCTGTTCCTTCATCTTTTTTACAAAGAAGGTATGCGGTACCTGTGTCAGGATGCCGACGCCGTCGCCGGTCTTTCCCTCTGCATCTTTTCCGGCTCTGTGTTCCAGATTTTCCACGATGGAAAGGGCGTCCGCGACCAGCTTGTGGCTGGCACGGCCTTCGATATCGATGATGGCGCCGATACCGCAGTTGTCATGTTCAAATTCACTGCGATATAATCCTTCCTGCGCGATTCGCTCGAATTGATTCTGCATGTTCGTTTCCTCCTTGCTACTTATAGAAAAAAGGCACTTCGAGCATGTATGCTCGAAGCGCCTTTGCTTCTTTCTCGTTTGAAATTAAAGCTATTCTACATTATGTACTTAATTTTGTCAAGAGAAAAATGTAATTCTCTTTCATTTTTTAGGAACTGTGGGGTGCAATCGAGTAGGGAGGATTTTATCCCCCTACTCGATGATGCGGGCTCGTCAAACAGGATAACACATAAATGTGTATCCTGATGACTCGCCTTCGCACAAAAAACCGGGGAATTTGCATCCCCGGTTCATAAATCACAAATCATCTGTATGATCTGTCTAATATTC
>CACYDN010000160.1 GCA_902773185.1 uncultured Lachnospiraceae bacterium
GGCTTCAGTACAATAGAAGAAATCCAGTATGTGAAGCGCGGCTACGAGGAATTTGATGAAAAAATCCGTTCATTGGGCGGCAAGATGGAAATTGTTGATAATGAGCGTGCGGTGCAGAAATTCAAACTGAATGCCGGTTGAAGGAGTGGCCCGACCGAGAGGAAGGCGCCGTCCCATGGGGACCGGGATGACCCGCATATCATTATGTTTTCAGATTGTCTCTTGAATGATGACGAAGGAAAGGAATGACGCAAAATGGCAAAGCCATATTATATAACAACTGCAATTGCATATGCTTCCGGTAAGCCGCATATCGGCAATACCTATGAGATCGTTCTGGCGGACAGCATTGCCCGTTACAAGAGGTTCATCGGCTATGATGTGCGTTTCCAGACCGGAACCGACGAACATGGCCAGAAGATTGAGACAAAGGCCTTTGAAAATCTCTCTACGCCCAAGGAGTTTGTGGATGAGAGAGTTGCGGAAATCAAAAGAATCTGGGATCTGATGAATACCTCCTATGACCGTTTCATCCGGACAACGGATGCGGACCATGAGGAAGAGGTAAAGAAGATCTTTAAGAAGCTCTACGATCAGGGTGATATTTATAAGGGAGAATACGAGGGCATGTACTGCACGCCCTGCGAATCCTTCTGGACACAGGGACAGCTGGTGGACGGCAAATGTCCCGACTGCGGCCGTGAGGTGCATCCGGCAAAGGAGGAAGCTTACTTCTTCCGTATGAGCAAATATGCGCCGCGTCTGATCAAATATATTGAGGATAATCCGGATTTCATTCAGCCGGAGGCACGGAAGAACGAAATGGTGAATACCTTCCTGAAGCCGGGTCTGCAGGATCTCTGCGTTTCCCGGACATCCTTCAAGTGGGGCATTCCGGTGGATTTCGATCCGAAGCATGTCATTTATGTATGGATCGATGCGCTTTCCAACTATATCACCGGTCTCGGTTATCATGTGGATGGAAAGAACGATCCGTTATTCGATAAATACTGGCCGGCTGACCTGCACCTTATCGGAAAGGATATCCTGCGGTTCCATACGATTTATTGGCCGATCATGCTGATGGCGCTGGATGTTCCGCTTCCGAAGCAGATCTTTGGTCATCCCTGGCTGCTGCAGAGCGACGGCAAGATGAGCAAATCCAAGGGCAATGTGCTCTATGCGGATGATATGGTGGATTTCTTCGGCGTGGATGCCGTCCGCTATTTCCTTCTCCACGAGATGCCGTTTGAAAACGACGGTGTGGTTTCCTGGGAGCTTTTGATCGAGCGAATCAATTCGGATCTGGCAAATACACTGGGCAACCTTGTAAACCGGACCATCTCCATGGTGAATAAGTATTCCGGCGGTATTGTCCGGGATGCACATGACAATGAACCGGTTGATAAGGAACTGGAGAAATATGTTTCCGATACCCGGATCCGCGTGAATACGGCTATGGATAAGCTTAGGGTTGCGGATGCGCTGACGGAAATCTTTAACTTGTTCAAGCGTTGCAATAAGTATATCGATGAAACCCTTCCCTGGGTTCTCGGAAAGGATGAGTCGAAGAAAGACAGACTCGATACCGTTCTGTATCATCTGGTGGAGAGCATCACCATTGGTGCAACCCTTCTTTGTCCCTTCCTGCCGCAGACCGGCGAGAAGATTCTCGCCCAGCTCAGAACGGAAAAGCGAAAGGTAACGGAGCTTGGCCGCTTCGGTCTCTATCCGTCAGGTAACAAAGTAACGGATACGCCGGAAATCCTGTTCGCCCGGATCGATACCGAAAAGATGCTGGCGGAAATCGATGCCCGCTTCCCGTCAAAGGAAGAAGAACCCGAGAAGAAGCCGGAAAAGAAGGTAAAGAAGGAAGAAGAGAAGAGTGAGCCGGCAAAGGTAGATGATGTGAAGAAGGATCTGCTCACGATTCAGGAATTCCAGAAGATGCAGCTGGAGGTTGGTCAGATTGTTTCCTGCGAGGAGGTACCGAAGTCCAAGAAGCTCCTTTGCTCGCAGGTAAAGGTAAACGGACGCACGCTGCAGATCGTTTCCGGTATTAAGAATTACTATACACCGGCCGATATGGTTGGGAAGAAGGTGGTTGTGATCACCAACCTCGCTCCCGCAAAGCTGGCGGGCGTGGAATCCCAGGGCATGCTGCTCTGCGCAGAGGATCCGGACGGAAACCTGTCCCTCCTTACCGTAGACAAGGATGTACCGGCAGGGTCTTATATCAGCTAAGCTCTTTGGTAGTTTAGCAGATGGGAATATTAGACAGATCATACAGATGATTTGTGATTTATGAACCGGGGATGCAAATTCCCCGGTTTTTTCAGTTTGCGCGCCTCCTACTCGATTGCTGCCAAATCACCGAATGAAATCTTGCCAAATCACCGAATGAAAATCCGCCAAATCACCGAATGAAAATCCGCCAAATCACCGAATGAAATCTTGCCAAATCACCGAATGCATGATAAAATAATCAAAAATACGGAGGGAGATGAGACATTGGAATATCGGAATCGTATAGCCGATGGGCTTTTGGAGAGAAAACTGAAGGGTATTGGAGCGGTTCTGATCGAAGGACCTAAGCTTTGTGGAAAAAACGACCACTGCGGAACAGGCATCGAGGAGTATTTTGTATCTGGCAAATCCGGATGAACGGGAACAGAACATACAGATAGCCAGATTAAAGCCCAGCCTGCTGCTGGAGGGTGACACCCCGAGATTATTGGATGAATGGCAGATTGCGCCTGAAATATGGGACGCAGTCAGGTTTGAAGTGGACCACAGGGGCGGCTTTGGACAGTTCATCCTGACGGGTTCTGCTGTGCCGGCAGACAGATCCAAGCTGTTTCATTCCGGAACGGGACGTGTGGCATGGATAAAAATGAGAACAATGAGCCTGTTTGAGTCCGGAGATTCCAGTGGAAGTATCCGTTTGCGGGAGTTATTTGATGATCATTCTGAACTCGGCGGACTTGGTGCTAATGAAGATATTGAGGAAATCGCTTATCTGGCATGCAGGGGCGGATGGCCTACAACATTGGAAATAGAAGGGGATATTGCTCTGGACCGGGCGTATGACTATTATGATGCTGTCGTAAACATAGATATCTCCAGAGCGGATCATGTGAACAGAGACCCGGAACGGGCAAAAAGGCTTATGAAGTCCTATGCGAGAAATCAGGGAACGCAGAGCAGCTTTGAGGCTATTAAGCAGGATATGTCTGTGAATGATTCCGACAGGCTTGATACGGATACCGTGGTATCCTATATCCGCGCGCTTCAGAAGATATTTGTGATCGAAGATATGCCTGCGTGGAATCCCAATATCCGGTCAAAAACCGCAATCCGTACATCGGATACCAGATATTTCACAGATCCCTCCATAGCGGTGGCTGCACTTGGATTAGGCCCGAAGGATCTGATCCGGGACCTGAATACCTTTGGCTTTATTTTTGAAACCATGTGCATCCGGGATCTGAGAGTGTATGCAGATGCCTTGGATGGCCAGGTATATCATTACAGAGATAAATCAGGGCTTGAATGCGATGCGGTGGTACATTTGAAAGATGGCCGTTATGGTCTTATCGAGATTAAGCTGGGCGGAGATGAAAACATTGAGCA
>CACYDN010000161.1 GCA_902773185.1 uncultured Lachnospiraceae bacterium
TGCGAAGGCGAGTCATCAGGATACACATTTATGTGATATCCTGTTTGACGAGCCCGCATCATTGAGCAAGCTTGCTTGCGAAATGGAGAAGGCGAGTCATCAGGATACACATTTATATGATATCCTGTTTGACGAGCCCGCATCATTGAGCAAGCTTGCTTGCGAAATGGAGAAGACTCAGTGGAGTGCGTTTCCGGTTGGTCAGCCGGAGTGATATCGCGATCAAATGATTGCAAGCGCTTCCTGTAATGTTGATACGTAGTGCAAACTTACCCCTTCCAGTTCATCCAGTTCCTTTGTCCTGTTCGATGCCGGAAGCAGGATATCCGTGTAGCCCATTTTTACCGCTTCCTTCACACGCCGAAGCGTACTCCTGACACCGCGGATTTCTCCGGCCAGTCCGATTTCTCCGATGATCACATACCCCTCCGGAACGGGTCTGTCCCGAAAGCTCGAGGCAATGGCACAAATCGTCCCCAGATCGGCAGAAGGATCATTCACACGAAGGCCGCCCGCAATATTCACATAGCAGTCCGCCCCGGAAAGAGAAATTCCGCCTCGTTTTTCCAGCACGGCAATGAGCAGATTGACACGGTTATAGTCCACACCGACAGCGGTTCTTCTCGGCATATTGAAGCTGGAATCGCAGCAAAGCGCCTGCAGCTCCACCAGAACCGCACGTGTCCCCTCTTCCATACTCACCACCACAGAGCCCGACGCTCCCTTGGGGCGCCCGGAAAGGAACATCTCCGATGGATTCGTGATCTCCTCCAGGCCATGATCCGTCATATTGAATACACCGATCTCATCGGTTGAACCGAATCGGTTTTTCTCTGCCCGGAGAAGACGGAAGCCCGAGTTCCCATCCCCTTCAAAATAGATCACACTGTCAACCATATGTTCCAGCGTTCTGGGACCTGCAACCGTCCCCTCCTTGGTCACGTGACCGACAATAAAAACCGCTACCCTGAGCTGGTTTGCCAGAACCATCAGTCTTGCCGTGATCTCCCGCACCTGGGAAACGGTCCCCGGTGCCGCCGGAAGGTTTTCCGTTTCCATTGTCTGGATGGAATCCACGATCACCACCTTCGCCTCAGAACTGCGGATCGCATCTTCCGCATTTTCAAAGGAATTATCCGAAAGCAGGAGTAAGCCTGAATCCGAAATACCGATTCTTTCTCCACGCATGCGAATCTGCTGCAGGGACTCCTCCCCGGAAATATAAAGCGTCTTCACCTGATTCTTCGTCAGATTCCGGCACATCTCGAGAAGAAGCGTGGATTTTCCGATTCCCGGCGCACCACCGATGAGAACGAGAGAACCTTCCACGATGCCGCCGCCGAGAACCCTGTCCAATTCTCCGATTCCGGTTTTGATCCGGCTCTCCTCAGCGGAAGATACTTCCGAAATCTTTACCGCCTTCGGCCTGTCACCCATCCGGCCGGCCGAATGAACCTTGCCCGTCACCTTATGCTCCGTGAAGGAATTCCATGCCTTGCAGCTCGGACACTGCCCCATCCACTTTGCCGCCTCAAAACCGCATTCACTGCAGAAAAAAACCTGTTTTTCCTTAGCCAATCCCTTTTCCTCCTGCCATAATCCATTCATGAAACACAGCCCTTCCATCTGCCCATTCCGGATGAAAAATCATCACACCGTTTTCGGACTATGCTTTAATCGGACTGCCATTTTTCTCACATTTTCCACCAGCTTAGGTTCCGGCGGATCCTTCCTGAATCTTACTCTGTAATATCCGCCGATCAAAACCATAAGATCCTTTTGCAGCTTCTCATCCTCCACGTACTGCACATAATCCAGCACCGAACCCGAAGGCGCATCCTCTGCCGCCCGGGGATACCGTCGGATAATCTCTTTTCGTACCGTTTCCATATCCGTTTTCAGTTTTTCCTCCGGCGGAAGATGCTTATATCGGAGACGACCCGCAAAAAGAAACAAAAGAATCGCCATGAAAAGCCCCAGAAGCCCAATCAAAACATACCAGATGATCGTCCGGAGCATGCTTTTCATCCCTCTGCTATGATCGGTCCGGACGGAAACCGCAGGAAGCTCTCCAACCGGAAGGTCCGGGGGCGTTATCTCCGGTTCCTCCGGAAACAGTTCCTCCTCGGGCTGCTTCTCTCCGGCCGGCTGCTTATTCCATGCCCGGTCTTCCGCATTTGCCTCTGATGCCGTCGGTTCGAATGTCACCCAGCCGACACCGCTCATGTATGCTTCCACCCAGGCGTGAGCATGACTCCCGCTTACCTCCCCGGAATCATCCGGTCGAAAAAGAAACCCCTGCACATAACGGGCCGGAATGCCGTTTAACCGTAGCAAAAGAACCATAGCCGACGCATAGTGTACACAATAGCCCTTCTGCTCTTCAAACAAAAACGCATCGACATAGTTTTCCCTGCCCCGAAGGTCCGTACCCGCATCATAGCTGTACTGCCGGAGAAAGGCTTCGATCTGCCGCGCCTTTTCCCAGTCCGTTTCGCATCCGTCTCCCAGTTCTTCCGCAAGACTTGTTACCCTGTCCGTTGCCATGGAACAGTCAAGATATGAATCCTCTTCGCCTGATTCCCGAAGCGCGGTTATATACTCTTCATATTCTTCCCTTGACATATATCTGTCAAGGTCCAGATAGTATATTTTTCTTGCTGCCTCTGCGGCATCTTCGTAATCTGCCACCTCCGCCTCTGCCGCCGCTTCCGCAAACCTTCTAAAATAGGGACTGGCATAATCAAACTGGATATAGCTTACCTCGTAGGCATAACCCTTCCCCTTCATCTCTCCTTCCTCCGAGCCTGTGGTAAAGACCACCCCCGCCGGGCATAAGAGATCATGGGTCTTCATATTTTCATACGTCACCTTCGCATAGTCCCACTTGGAAAAGCAGAGCGCTTCCTCCCGGGATATCCCTGTCACAGCCAAATCGGAAAGATACTTTGCAAGCCAGGCATTGGCCGGAAGATCCTCCGCCATTTTTTCCGCAAAACCGTTCCTTCCCATCTCCGCAAATACCGCTCCCCGGAGATAGACTCTGTTCGAATGGTCATCCGTAATATAGTACAGGGAGATGCTGTCATTTTCGCTTCCCCCGCCGGAAAGCTGCCCCGTTTCCGAGTAGCCCATATAAGCCGTTTCCTCATCTCCGACCAGGTCTTCCCATTCTTCGGCCGACCGCCTTCCCAAAGAACTGATATAGCTATATACTTTGTCGGCCATACGGCGGACCCGCTTCCACCGCATGGGTCCATTATGGGATGGGAAGATGGCTGCGGCAACTGCCGCCAGAATAAGGAGGAATGCCATATACCGCACCTCCCACTTTTTCCATCCGGCAAGCGAAGCTGCCATTAGAACGATCAAAGATACGGCCACCGCACGGGGAATATCTCCGTGCCAAAGCCATATGCCCCAAAGAACGGCCGCAGCGATCCGCATCAGCCATACGGCATATCGATTTCTGCCGGCATAATAGAGAATGCCAAAGCATACCATGGCATAGAGAACATTTTGTATTAATATCCTATCCCGGGAACTGACTGTAACCGCCAGAGGCAGGATCAGAAAGGCAGCCGGAAGAATCTTTTCCTTCTGCACCGAAAATAGAACAAAGCCAATGAAAAAGAAGGCACAAAAATAGAACCACAGAAATTGCCGTTCCATGGAAAGCGCCGGCACGGAAAAAAGAAGTGATGAAACCGCGATCATCACCGCCCAAAGAAATATTCCGCGACAGAGATATTCCCAGATTCTTCTTCCTACATCGGACACAGCCTGCAAATCCCCTCCTCAACTGTAAATACGGGACAATGAAGCGTTTCCGCCGCCCCGATCAGGGCAAGATTCTCTTCTTTTTCCCCCCTTCGGATGATCTCCTTTGAAATCTCAAAAGATAGTTTTCCCAGACCGGAGTCATCCTCTACCGGAATCCGTTTCACACCCGCATTGTAAAAAAAGAACTGCACGGACCGGTGTTCACCGGCAAAAAGCCTTGCGAGCGATACGCTGAATTCGATAAACGCATCCCTCACTCTGAGTTCCTCCTCGCTTTCCCCGATTTTCTTTCCCAGAAGAACCACGGCAATGGTTTCGACCGGCCGCGGCTCAGGCTGCCGAACAAAAAGCTTTCCACTCCTGGCATAATTTTTCCAGTGGATCCACTTAAGCGGATCACCCGGAACGTAGGATTTCTGGTCATTTCCCAGGACATTCTCCGCATCAACCGTATTTCCCACGGCGGCCCCGCGGATCAGATTTTGAACAGCATCTCCGGCGTCCTTTTCACAATCGGCGGAAAATGCCGGAAGAACCTGAACCCGGAGAGGCGTTCGAATATGCATCCCGATCCGGATCATGTCAAAAGCATCGTTAAGTAAAAGGTCGGAAATTCCGATATCATAGCTTCCCGCATACCTGCAGGTAATACCGGTTTCAAAGTGTTTTTTTTCTCCGGGCCAAAGGGAAA
>CACYDN010000162.1 GCA_902773185.1 uncultured Lachnospiraceae bacterium
AGTGTTGGAGGGGAGTAACCGATAGGAAGTCAGACGGATTGGCGTAATATGAATAATAATTCGGTCGGTACAGAGGATGAATTGTCACCGCTGGGACAGTGATGTTTCGTTGATTATACGGGGCATTCATGCTATGATGAAAGTGCAGCTATTTTAAGGTCGGACTGCAGTACATCGATTTCCAATGAGAAGGTACTCTATATCGTTGACTGAACGGCCAAATTTTGGCAAAAGCAGGAGCCGGAGACTCTGAAAAGTGAGTTTACAGACGGCTTGCCGGGGGAATCAAGGAATGATGTAAGAGATTTGGGGGTTATCTATGGATATTGAAAAAATGATCGAAGAAATGACACTGGAGGAGAAGGCAACACTCATGGCCGGTTACGGCTTCTGGGAAACACAGAAGATCGAGCGGGTCGGACTGAATGAAGCAATCTGGGTTTCCGACGGTCCCAACGGCCTTCGGATGCAGCCTGTGGATGAAAACGGAGAGCCCATTTGGGGAAACGGCTCGATTGATGCGGTGACCTTCCCGTCTGCCTGTGCGACAACGGCTTCCTTTGACCGTGAGCTGATGCATGAGCTGGGCAGTACGCTGGGAAAGGAATGCCAGGCAGAAAAGTGTCATGTGCTCCTTGGCCCGGCCATGAACATGAAGCGTTCTCCGCTCTGCGGCCGGAACTTTGAATATATGTCCGAGGATCCGTATCTGGCCGGTGAGATGGCTGTGCCTTATATTAAGGGTGTGCAGGAGGAAGGCGTAGGAACCTCCATCAAGCATTTCGCAGCCAATAATCAGGAGCATGAGCGGATGTATGAATCCAACGAGGTGGATGAAAGAACTCTCCGCGAGATTTATCTTCCCGCTTTTGAGAAGGCAGTGAAGGAGGCAAAGCCCTGGACGGTGATGTGCTCCTACAACCGGATCAACGGCGAGTACAGCTCCGAGAATAAGTGGCTTCTTACCGATGTTCTCCGGAAGGAATGGGGCTACGAAGGCCTTGTGGTTTCGGACTGGGGCGCGGTTTCGGACCGCGTGAAGGGCATTGATGCCGGCCTCGACTGGGAGATGCCCGGCAATGACAATGCGAATGTGAAGCAGATCGTGGATGCCGTGGAAAATGGCAAGCTTTCACAGGAAGCGCTCGATACGGCTGCGCGGAACATCTTGAAGCTTGTGAAAAAGAGCCGCGAGAGCATGAAGGGCGGCGTTTTTGACAGGGATGCCGATCACCGGAAAGCGGTGGAAATCGCGCGCGAATGCATGGTTCTTCTGAAGAACGAAGAGAAGGTGCTTCCTATCAGAGAGGGCGAGAAGGTGGCCATTATCGGCGGCTTTGCCGAAAAGCCCCGTTACCAGGGCGGCGGCAGTGCGTTCACCAATTCCCATACCATTACTTCGGTTGTGGATGTTATGGACGGGTACGGCCCGGCGGTTTATGCAAAGGGCTTTCCTGCAGACGAAGATATTTATACCGATGATGATTTTGATGAGGCGGTGAAGGCGGCAAACGAGGCGGATAAGGTACTTGTTTTTGCGGGCCTTCCGGACAGCTTTGAATCCGAGGGCTATGACAGAAGCCATATGAGGCTTCCTGTTTCGCAGGATCTTCTGATCGAGCGGCTTGTGGAAACCGGTAAGCCCATCGTTGTCATTCTGCATAACGGTTCTCCGGTGGAAATGCCCTGGATGAATAAGGTGGATGGCATCCTCGAGGCATATCTCAGCGGCGAGGGCGTCGGTGAGGCTGTGATGGATATTCTGTACGGCAGGGTGAACCCCTCCGGCCATCTGGCAGAGACCATTCCGCTCCGACTGGAAGATACGCCGGCCTTCATCAATTTCCCGGGCAGTGAGCATAAGGTATATTACGGGGAGCGGATCTATATCGGCTACCGGTATTACGACAAGAAGAAAATGAATGTGGCCTTCCCCTTCGGACACGGCCTGTCCTATACGACCTTCGAATACAGCAACCTTACCTTCTCGGCCAAAGAGTTTACGGCGAAGGATGGTGTAACCGTCAGCGTAGATGTGACCAATACCGGCAGTGTGGCCGGCAAGGAGGTTGTACAGCTCTATGTGGGCGACCGTACCGGAACACAGGACCGCCCCGTCCGCGAACTGAAGGGCTTTGAAAAGGTTGCATTGGAGCCCAAAGAAACCAAGACTGTTACATTCAAGCTGGATGAAAGAAGCTTCCAGTGGTATTCTCCGCAGCAGGGCGGCTGGTTCGCAGCGAACGGGGAATATGTGATCGCGGTGGGAAGCTCCTCCCGCGACCTCAGGCTGAAGGAACGGATCACGCTCGTCGGCGGTCCGGAATATCTGCCGGAGATCAATTTCGATACCCAGGTGGGCGACCTTCTTGCGTGTCCGGTTACACGTCCTTATGTCTTGAACGATATGAAGGACATCGTTGACAAATATGCGAAGGTTGGCGAGGAAGAAAGCCTGTCGACGATGATCGAGGCCCTGCTCCGGTACATGCCGCTCCGCGCCTTCCGGAATTTTGTGAATGCACCGAATGATGTGATCGAAAAGCATGTCGAGGCGCTGAAGAAGATTGTTGAGGATTATTCTGATTGACAGATTGTACCGGGCGGGAGTATAATCGCACATATATAAATTACATGAAATCGTTGAAGAGAACGTAAATCCCGAGCATTTTTCCTTAGACAGAGAGTGGGGCCGTGGCTGAGAGCGCCGCATGAGGTTATTGGGGTTTATACCATCTCCGAGAGGCTGTGAAAAGCAGCACGGCTGGGCTCCGTGATCGGCCTGAATGAAGAGGACATTCCGGCAAACCGATTTCCGGCTTTGGCCAGTATGTCAATAAGGGTGGAACCGCGTAAATATTACGTCCCTTATATCCATGGGCAAGCCATGGGTATGAGGGACGTTTTTTGTGCGAAGGCGAGTCATCAGGATACACATTTATGTGGTATCCTGTTTGACGAGCCGTATCACCGGGCAGGAATGCTTTATCCTCCCTACTCGATTTACAGAGTAGGAAACCGGTTTTCGGACAGTTTTCCGGGATTTTTCCTGAGATAAAACAGAGCTTAGATGAGAAGCAGATAAGAAGGAGGAATAAGATGAGCTTTGCAGACTACGAGAATTACGAGGAACTGAAAAAGGACAAGGATGCGTACAAAGAGTATTATCTCAGCGTGTACCGTCATTCTCTGGCCCATGTCATGGCTAAGGCCGTGATGGAGATTTTCGGAAAAGAGAATACGCAGATTGCCATCGGCCCTGAAGTTGCGGATGGTGCGTACTATGATTTCATGCTGCCGCGGAACATCACCGCGGAGGATTTCCCCGTGATCGAGAACAAGATGCGTGAGATCCTGAAGCGCCGGGAAGACTGGAGCGTGAAGGAAGTAACAAAGGATGAGGCAAGAGAAATCTTCAAGGATCAGAAGTATAAGCTGGAGCTGATCCGCGACCTGCCCGAGGATGCCCGGATCACCATCTACTACACCGGTGATGATTATGTGGATCTTTGCCGCGGACCGCATATTCTGAACAGCCAGGAACTTATGAATGCCGCATTCCAGATCAAGTCCGTATCCGGCTCCTACTGGCGCGGCGATGAAAAGAACGATCAGCTGCAGCGTGTGTATCTGTACATCTTCCCGAATAAGGATGACCTGAAGGCACATCTGGCCTTCATTAAGGAAGCGCTCGAGCGTGACCATAAGAAGATCGGTCCGGAGCAGGAGCTTTTCATGTTCGATGAAACTGCTCCCGGTATGCCCTACTGGCTGCCCCGCGGCTTTAAGATGTACAATGCCATCCTCGAATTCTGGCGGAAGCTCCATGAGAAGCACGGCTATCAGGAAATCCTCTGCCCGGTAATCAACCATAGGAGACTCTGGGAGACCTCCGGACACTGGGGTCACTATAAGGAGAACATGTTCCTTGTGACCAATGCCGAGGTGGATGAGGAGTCCGGTGAGGAGAAGATCAATACCGACGTTGAGTACGCCATGAAGCCTATGAACTGCCCGAATGCAATAAACGTGTATAAGAACGGACTGCACAGCTACAAGGAGCTGCCAATCCGTTACAGCGAGACGCAGGTCATCCACCGCCGCGAGAAGAGCGGTGAGTTGAACGGCCTTTTCCGCGTGCAGATGTTCCATCAGGATGATGACCATACCTTCCTGACCGAGGATCAGATTGAGGATGAGATCGGCGATATCATGGATATCGCAAAGTTCATCTATGAAACCTTTGGCCTGACCTATGCGGCTGAGCTTTCCACCCGTCCGGATGATTTCATGGGCGCACCGGAGCTCTGGGATGCCGCAGAGGCTTCTCTGAAGCGTATTCTGGATAAGAAATACGGCGAGGGTAACTATGAGATCAACGAAGGCGACGGCGCATTCTACGGTCCGAAGATCGACCTCAAGATGAAGGACTGCATCGGCCGTGAATGGCAGATGGGTACCATCCAGCTCGACTTCCAGCTGCCACTCAATTTCGACCTGAAATATGTGGCACCGGACGGAAGCCTGAAGCGCCCGGTTATGATCCACCGCGCCATCTTCGGCTCCTTTGAGCGGTTCATTGGTATCCTGATCGAGAACTTCAAGGGAAGCTTCCCGTTCTGGATGTCACCTGTACAGGTAGGTATCGTACCGATCCGCGAGCAGCATAACGAGTATGCGTCCGAGGTTCTGGAGGTACTCCGCGATGCGGGCGTCCGCGCCGAGGTAAACCTGGCCGAGGATAACATGAAGAATAAGATCAAGCACTTCAAGCAGCTGAAGTTCCCGTATGTCCTTGTAGTCGGTGATCAGGAGGCTGAGAATAAGACTGTTTCCGTGAACATCCGCGGCAACAAGCAGCTGCATGGCATTGCTCTTGCAAAGTTCGCTGAGGTCGCTGCTAAGCTGAACAAGACATATCAGCTTGAACTGCCGGAGACAGAAGAGGAATTCAAATAATTCGTTTTTATTTGTTTTAGGAAATTCGGATCTATGGTTGCGCTTTTGTTGCGCTGCTGTAGATATAATGTATTGCAAGTGTGGTGGCGGGATTCGATCATAGAGTATCAATTACATGTTTGGTTTCCCGACATCACATAATAACAGCCGGACAACATTCGGCGGATTTCCAGGGAGGGAAAAATGAGAACAAAGAGTATCAGAAAGACGATCGTAACACTGGGACTGGCCCTTGCACTTACCGGTGCCCTGACAGCATGCGGAAAGGACGATGACAAGAAGTCCGATACAACAACCGCCGCTGCGACAGAGGCAAAGACTGAGGCAAAAACAGAGAAGCCGACTGAAGCAGCGACTGAGAAGGGTTCGGAGAAGCCGACCGAAGCGGAGACGGAAAAAGCTACGGAAGCTGAGCAGAAGGAAACCGAAGCAGAGGCAACGGAGAGTGAGGTTCTGGAGGATTCCTTTGTTGGAAATTACTACAACGAAGAGAATGAACGTGTGACCATGACCATCACGAAGGAAGACGGCAGCGAGCTCTATGATGTAAAAGTCAGATGGGGTGATTCCGCTAACACAACATATGTGTATACCTTCAGCGGTAGCTTTGACGGAAATGTAATGGAATACTCAAACTGCATTAAGACAAAGGAATGCATCGATGAGTCAGGTAATTATATAGAGGATGAAGACGGTAATCCGACACCGCTTGCCATTTTCAAGTATGGTACGGGTACCATGTCAGTCGGAAACGGCGGAATCCAGTGGACCGAGGATAATGAGCACCAGCTTGACGGTACACATTTCAGACGGTACTAAAATATAGATTCAGTCCGATAAGGATGCTGATAGAGGTGAAAAGGGGATTCGTCTTCTTTTCACCTTTTCAAATTTAAACTCTCAGAATATATAATTGAAGTGGTTCATTGAGCAGGGAAAACTTGCTGAGTGACAACAGAGAAAGCGCAAAGGAATTTTAGAGAATCATGCTATATATTATCAGGCACGGAAAAACAGATTGGAATGAGTGGCATAAGCTGCAGGGGAGAACGGATATCCCGCTGAATGACGAAGGAAGAGCAATGGCTGAGGAGGCGCGCCTTCGCTACCGGGATGTGCACTTTGATCTCTGCTTTGTTTCGCCGCTCATCCGCGCAAAGGAAACGGCAGAAATCCTTCTCAGGGGCAGAGATATCCCGATCGAGACGGATGACAGGCTGATGGAAATGTGTTTCGGAGAATATGAAGGCGTGGAGAATTCCTTCTGGGATCCGGACTGTCCGGTCAATGTGATCTTTCAGCATCCGGAGGAGTATAAGTATCCTCTGGCCGGAGCGGAAAGCTTTGATGAACTCTTTGCCCGGACGGGTGCTTTTCTTCGGGAGAAGGTAGAGCCGGAGCTGGCGAAAGGGAAGGATGTACTCATCGTCGGCCATGGCGCCATGAACTGCAGCATCATCTGCCAGATCCGGAATCTGCCCATTTCCGAATTCTGGGAAGCCGGAATCGAAAACTGTGAGCTGAAGAAACTGATCTGAATGTGATTCGGAAGGATGCCGGATCGTGTGGCCGCAGGATGTAACGAATGATTGCCTGATTTATGTATGGGAGGAATTATGTCAGTTAACAGTATTGTATTTAACCGGGCGTGTAAGAAAGCAGACCGGAAACGGGATGCGGGACTGGAAATCCCGGAAGATGTATATTATATAAAAAATCTCAGATACGGCGGACACCGGAAGTACCATACACTGGATATTTGCTGGCCGGTGGATTACTCGTCGGAAGAAGAAAAGAAGTTCCCCGTGATCGTCAGTGTGCACGGTGGCGGTTATGTTTACGGCTCGAAAGAGGTATACCGGTTCTATGCGGCAAGGCTGGCGAAGAAGGGATTTATTGTTGTAAATTTTAATTACCGGCTTGCTCCGAAATACAGATTTCCGGCGCCGCTGGAGGATCTGCAGCTTGTGATGAGATGGATCATGATGCATGAAACGGATTATCCGTTTGATCTTCGGAATGTGTTTCTGGTGGGGGATTCGGCCGGCGCACAGATTGCCAGCCAGTATGGCGTGATCTATGCAAACAGGGATTATCGTAAGATCATGGGGCTTCGGAAACCGAAGCTTACGATCCGCGGGCTGGGGCTCTGCTGCGGGATGTATGATCTTAGGAAAACCTTTGAAAAGAATATGGGGAGAGGAATCATCCGGGATTACCTTACCGGAAATCCGGCGCAGTTCGGCGAAATGCTGGATGTGCTTGCCTATGTAAATGCGGATTATCCGCCTGCGTATATCTTCACCTCCGGTGGCGATTTTCTGCGCTATGATGCGGAACCTATGGCGAAACTCCTGGAACGGAGAGGCGCCAAGGCGGAATATAAAACCTACGGAACCGATGAAACGGGGCATGTTTTCCACGTGGACATGCGAAATGAGTTTGCTGATGAGGCAAACACGGATATGACGGAGTTTTTTAAGAAGATAATTCAACCTTGCTTTTTCGGAAAATCATGATCGGAAGGTGTTCATCAGTTTCCGAATGGCCAAAGCGAGAAGCATGGTGATGCCCATATCCGGGATTGTACTTCCGCAGGGAAGGTCAAATCGCATCAGCACGCGGTACAGGATGAAGCCTGCGAGCCAGATAAAGAGGCCGGCCACATCGATGGCATGCTGCCCGGGCGCTTTTTTTGCTTCGATACCGTTTTCGCTTCCGTGTGTGGCGGAATGACCGTTCTTCCGATAAAAGAAATAATAATCCGCCAGCTGAACGGCTACCATGGGGGCAAAAACGGAACCGATGAGATACAGGAAATCCGTGATGTTATCCATGGGGAAGAGGATGGCGAGTACCGTACCGAGGATGGTTGCTGCCGCAGCGGCCACTTTCTCGGTTTTTCTTTTTTGGGCCAGGTGTTGATTGATTTCTTCTGTGCCTGTACTGTCTGGGTGCGGTTTAGAATCTCCAATATTGCTTTCATCAGCTGAGCTTCCCCGAATGGCGCCCAGAAATGTTTCTGATGAAACACCGGCCGAAAAGGCATCCAGGAAGGTTGTGGTTACGGTGGACAGGATGATGATCACCAGGCCGACTGAACCGAGTCCGGCTTTCACCAGAATCTCCGCAATATCTCCGGTACCGGCGAAAAGGGCGGCGCCGAGCCCGATCACAAACATCCAGATACTGACAAGCGAGTAGGTGAGGGCACTGGCCAGAGAGGAGGCTGCGGGCTTAGCGGCATCTCTCGTATAGTCGGATATGAGAGGAAACCAGGAGAGGGGCATCGCGATGGATAATTCCAGTGCGGCCCCGAAGGATAGAGCTTCCTCCGTTATTTCCGTTGATGCATTCTCGCGGAAAATCAGTACCGAGAGAATGATGGTCAGAATAAAGAGCGCGGCGGCGGAAATGCGGGAGAGTATTTTGAATTCCCTTTCCCGAAGCAGAATCCAGACAAGGATGAGAATGCCGATCACAACTGCCCAGATGCGTTTATCCGCATGGAAGATACCTTCTGCGGAAAGGGCGCCGTCGTAGACCATGATGGCGGTCCATCCCACAAGCTGGATCACATTCAGGAGAGCAAACAGCGCGTTTCCGCGACTTCCGAAGGAGATGGCTGCGGCTTCCATGGCGGATTTTCCCGTCCGTCCGCCGATGAGCCCGGTAAAATACAGCAGGATGCCTCCAATCAGGTGTCCCAGCAGGATGGCAATGAGTCCTTTTTTCATGCCGAGGGGGGCCAGCAGGGTACCGGTCAGGATTTCCGCGATGGATACGCCGGCGCCAAACCAGACCATGGCATGCTGGATGGGGGATACTTTTGTGTTTTGTGTGCTGTTCATGCGTTACCTCATATTTACTCTCTTTGATTGAAACTGCTTATTTGATGATCGCATCGTTCGTTTCCGGCAATCCCACAACAACTTTATGTGCGAAGGCGAGTCATCAGGATACACATTTATGTGGTATCCTGTTTGACGAGCCCGCATCATCGAGTAGGGGGATTAAATC
>CACYDN010000163.1 GCA_902773185.1 uncultured Lachnospiraceae bacterium
AAAACCCGCCGGACAGATGCTATCACTGTAAACGCTACATATTTACAGAACTGCAGAAGATGACGTCCACGCTTTCCAACGGTTCCTTTACGCTTGTGGAAGGAACAAATGTGGATGATACCGGTGATTACCGTCCGGGCCTTCAGGCACTCCGGGAACTGGGGGTGCTGAGTCCCCTTCTGGAAGCCGGGCTTACAAAAGCAGAAATTCGCATGCTTTCCAAGGAAATGAACCTTCCGACTTGGAATAAACCATCCGCGGCCTGCCTCGCCAGCCGGATTCCCTATGAGGAAACGATAACCAAAGAGGCACTGAGGCGTGTGGATGCCGCAGAACATTTTCTCCGTAACCTGGGATTCACGAGCGTCCGTGTTCGCGTGCATGGCGGAACCCTTGCCAGGATCGAAGTCGATCCGGCAGACATCCCCCGCCTCGTCACCCTATCCCAAGAGGTAACGGAAGTACTTCGGAGCCTCGGTTTCCGGCACATCACCCTCGACCTCGCAGGCTATCAAGTGGGAGGGGCATTTATTCAATAAATCTGCGTGTCTTCGATTCGTAAATGCGGAACGGTTCTTTTATATTAGTCTGTAATGCAGATGGAGCAGGTTACTCCCGATCTCATGCTCCGTGGGATAATAATAGTTTTGATAATATGGAGGACAAGCCGTGGAAAGAGGCTACGAAGAACTGAAGTATGCAAAGCTCGACACCGACCGCGAGCGCCGTACCGGCTTCCCGGAAGTCGTATATTGCAGCGGAAAAAGTGACGAAGCCCTTCTGGAAATCTACCGGAAGCTCGTAGAGCGGGATGGCCGCGCCTTTGGCACGCGTGCAAGCGAGGCGCAGGCAGAGCTGATCCGCGAAGCCTTTCCGGAGACGGAGTATAATCCGGTATCCCGAATTTTGAAGGTAAAAACCAAGACGGAAGAATCCGAAAAAAGACCATCCGCGGATTCTCCCTATGCCGTCATTTGCAGTGGCGGGACCTCCGACCTTCCGGTTGCAGAGGAAGCCGCGGAAACCGCAGCATACTTTGGTACAAAGGTTGAGCGGGTATACGATGTGGGCGTAAGCGGCATCCACCGCCTGCTGGCGCAGGAAGAGCTTCTTCGCGGGGCATCCGTCATCGTGGCGGTAGCCGGCATGGAAGGGGCGTTGGCGAGTGTGATCGGCGGCCTCGTATCCTGCCCGGTGGTGGCTGTGCCGACATCGGTGGGCTATGGGGCAAGCTTTGAAGGGCTTGCGGCGCTTCTTACGATGATCAATTCCTGCGCGAACGGAATATCGGTCGTGAATATCGATAACGGTTACGGTGCAGGGTACATTGCAGCGCAGATCTGCCGGCAGTCTGTCCGGAACTTCCGAAGCGTATAATATTCCGTCTGCTTTGGCGCTGTCATTGAGCGCCATAAGAAGATGTAAGTCAACAAGGAGACAACGTTGAGGTATTTTTATTCCCTGAAAGATGTGAAAAAGAGCCTGATCATCCAGTTTTCCATTCTGGTAGGCACACTGCTTATCGCCTGTATCGCTCATAGGCTGATCATCCGTAATCGTTTTCAGATAGATGTACAGATTGCCGTTTTCCAGGATCCGATCTACTATACAGAGTATGATCCGGCTGACCAGGGGTATTATTCCTGGGATGAAATGGAGAATGAGTATCCGGGCGATGAAAAGTTTGAGCCTGATCTTCAGGTTGTTTGGGAGAACGAATCCATCCCGATTGAGAAAATCCGTATTCGTTATAAGGAAAAAAATATAGGCGAGAGTAAAGCTGCAATAGCTACTTTGCGGCTGACAATGAAGCCGGAAAAAAAGGGAAATTATAAGTTTTATGTCCAATGGGGTGACCGTCAGCTCGAAATGGAACAGGTTCGTGTTGGAATGTTTTTGACGGCGTTCTGCCCTTCGACCGGCCAGTTTACCGGTGATGGCATGGTAATCTTTTGTTTTCTTCTTTTCTGCATCGGGACGTTCGTGATCATGATCTCGACGTTCAACCGGCTTCGGGGGGCGCTTATCAATTCTTATGAAGCAATCCTCTGTTGCGGTACCTGTGTGTATTTCATGGCAGTGGCGAGTTTTTCGATATGGTATTACATCCGGCATCTGCTGCATCCTGTCGAATATCCGGTCTGGGAGCTGGTCACCGATTTTACCTCCGGCTGTAAGATGCTTGTCCGGTTGTCCCTGCCGGCGCTCGTCGCATTCAGCTTCCTCCTGATTCTCAGTAATATCTTCCTTCTGAAAAGGGAGGGGGTTCGCCTTCACAATATACTGGGTATCGGCCTGGGCTTTGTAATCGTCGGAGCGGGTCTTGCCAGTTATTATGCGTTCAAATATGTGAGTTCCCTGTGGGTGATCTGGGAAACCACGCGGTTTATCAATATCGTAGAAAATATGGCCGGCATCACGTTCATCTTCGGAGAATGCATCCTCGTGAGTGCGATGGTCTGCGGATACCGGGCATCGATACATATACCGGAGACGGATAAGAAATATATTATCATTCTTGGCTGCGGCATGCGGAAGGACGGAACGCCTTCGGCGCTTCTCCGCGGCAGGATTGATGCGGCAGTGTCGTTCTGGTACAGGCAGAAATGGGAAACCGGGACGGAGGCCTATCTTGTTTTGTCCGGTGGACAGGGATCCGATGAGAAGGTTTCCGAGGCGGAATGCATGCGGAATTATCTGGTTGAAAAGGGCTTTCCGGAAAATCGGCTTCTACTGGAGGATCAGTCTACGAATACATTGGAGAATATGCGGTTTTCCAAAAAGGTGATTCTGGAGCATGTTTCCCGGGAATCGTCAGAAAGCAAGGCGACTGAGTCTGACGAGGATTCAGCGGAGACCGTTTTAACCGGGACGGCGGTGACCGGAGTAGCAGAAAAGCCGGCGAAGGAATCCGGTGAAGATGTATTGTCGGGGAAAGAAACAGACGAGGCTACATTGCCGCCGGTTGCATTTGTTACAACAAATTATCATGTGTTCCGGAGCGGAATCCATGCCAATCATGTGGGCCTTGGCGCGGAGGGCGTGGGCGCCAGAACAAAATGGTGGTTCTGGCCGAATGCCTTTGTACGGGAGTGTGTCGGATTCTTCCTGAATCCGACGGTCCTGATCATTTATCTGGCGCAGGTCGTTGTCAGTATGGTGGTCAGCATCAAGCTGACGGATGTGATGTTCTAGTTTTTGTCACTGCACTCTCGGGCAAGCATTCTTCGCATTAGTCCAGTTATTTTTTTTTTTTTTTTTTCTAGGCGTTTTGCTATGAAGGAGAAGAGAATGAATTTAATCATTGATGCAAGTTTTGGAATCAGCGGAGATATGACGGCCGGAATGCTTTTGGATTTAGGCGCAGATAGGGAGAAGCTGCAAAAGGCACTTCTGAGTCTGGGGCTTCCGGATATTCAGACAAAGATTAGTTCTGTGAAGAAAAGTGGCCTGATGGCCTGTGATTTTGATGTGATTTTGCCGGAGGAAACCCATGACCATGATATGGAATATCTGTATGGGCATTTACACAGCGGAAACGCGGAAGAAGCGCACGGACATGGGCAACATGAGCACCATCACGAACATCATCATGACCACGAACATCATCATGACCACGAACATGAGCACGATCACCACCACAGCCACGTGCATCGCGCGTACAGGGATGTGAAGGCAATTCTGGATGGAAGTGAGCTTCCCACAGATGCGCTGGCACTTGCGCATAAGATTTTCCGAATTCTGGCGGAAGCGGAAGCAAAGGCACACGGCGTGGACGTGGAGGATGTGACCTTCCATGAGGTCGGTGCGCTGGATTCCATCGCGGATATCTGTGCGATCAGTGTATGCTTTACGGATCTGGCGCCGGAGAAGGTGTATCTGACCGGGCTTACGGAGGGATGCGGTACGGTAAGAACGGCACATGGCATCCTGCCTGTTCCGGTACCGGCAGTTGCGCGGATTCTGGAGGTGAGCGGCCTTCCGGTTGTCCTGTCCGATCGCGTGGGCGAATACATCACCCCGACGGGTGCGGCCTTCCTTGCAGCAGTTGTCACGGATCACGGCCGGGCGGGCGGCGTGACCATCAAGAAGGTAGGCTACGGAGCTGGCAAGCGGACTTACGAGGTGCCGGGCATCCTGACAGGAATGCTGGTTGAGGAATGAGATACCTGGTGGATTTTAGTTACACTGAAATAGAGAGGGGGGAGGCACATGTACCTCCCACGCTCGCTCTATCGGTCATTGCTTTATTCTATTGTTTCCCAATCAAACTTGACATACGGACAGCCATAATGAGCATACTTATCGTAAGGATTGACCATATTATCAGTAGTTCCGTCGGTGATATAGGTAATACAATTACCTTCACTGTCATATGCAATCGCCCATCCTTTGGGTTTCCAGCCGTATCCGGAAACCGGGCACAGAAGCTCAGGACTGTTACCTTTGCTGTTCAGTAATTCGACGAGTCTATCCACCTGAATGCCGTCCACGGCCCTGTAAGGTTCTCCTGCATTTGCTACTACGACAACCCGACCATCCAGATAAGGTCTAAGACTTGGTTCAACCACCTCATAATCTTCTTCCGGCAGGCTTTGATAATTTAAACCTGCCCAGTATGCACTATTTTCATCGGAAAGAGTCTCATTCCAATACGTCAATAAGCAAATCAGGTGTCTTACAATAGTATATGTTCCGGAAAATGAGTACCATTTTCCGTCATTCCCCTGGTAATAATAGAAATGATATTCGTCGCCATTCTCATTTTCATCATATTTTTCACCATTTATATATATGTTAATCGGATACTCCTGAAGAACGCCGTTTCCTTTATAAAAATCAAATGTGCGGTAGTTCCATTGATTTATATCATCAAGTTCTATTTTTTCAATTGTATAAAAATCCGTGCTCGTATCGGCTGCTTTTTCATATGCCTTCACTTTCAGGTCTTCGGCAGATGATATTCCGACCTCGCTTAGAACGGCGGTCAGATCCGGATCGCTTTCATACATATATTTCCACTCTTCATCGGATACGGTATCCAGAAAAGCGTTCCAGTTTTTGCTTTCAAACAGAGCAATATCCGCTGCTGCTGCTTCTTCGATGGTATCGTATCCAATACCATAATCCTTATATTGAGAGGGAGATTTTTCCGTTACTTCTTCTGTAATCTTTTCCCGGTTTTCTGCCGATACAGTTTCTGTTGTTATCACGGTTTCCGTATCTGTTCCAGAAAAAAATTTTTTTTCTACTTTTGAACCGAATTTGCTGTCGGATCCGCTTCCGCATCCTACAAGTGATACAGTGCAGCAGATGACCAAAATTCCGCTTATTATCCTTTTTTTCATGTCCATATCCTCCGTTCATTTCCTGATGTCTCATTTGATTTGTTTAGATTATATAGTTCGCTTTACGTAAAAATTCTGCACATAATAACGGTGGTATGTTTACCACTGTCCAGCTTGTTTTGACTAGACAAAATCCCATTGCTTTCGTCAGGAACTATGTTAGAATGAATGCATAGGTACTGTCAATGGTTTTTTGCAAATTTATAAATAAGTAACTCG
>CACYDN010000164.1 GCA_902773185.1 uncultured Lachnospiraceae bacterium
GCTAGGGGTACCCGAGGGCGAGCGGAAGCGATGTCCCGAACGGGTTTTCTCGCCATCCCGCTATACAACGAAACATATTTTCAAAGTCATCTTTTCATAATAATGCCAAAACTATCACAAATCTGTTTCGGTTCTTGGCAAGTATTTGTTATACATTTGTTGCGCTTCCTGTGATATTATAAAAAATGTAGGTTAAAAATAGAAATCAGAGTAAGGAAAATGTGAAGGAAAAAAGGAGGAGAAGATGGAAATTCTTCGTACAGAAAATCTGGTAAAGACTTATGGATCGGGAGAAAATGAAGTGCGCGCAGTGGACGGCATTTCTTTTTCTTTGGAAAAGGGTGAGTTTACCGCCATTATCGGAACATCCGGAAGCGGAAAATCCACACTGATGCACATTCTGGGTGGCGTAGATACACCGACATCCGGAACCGTACTTATCGACGGAGAGGATATCAGCAAGCTGAGCCGGGATAAACTGGCCATGTTCCGCCGTAAGAAGATCGGAATCATCTATCAGTTTTACAATCTGATTCCTGTACTGACAGCAGAAGAGAATATTGTTCTGCCGATGGATCTGGACGGAAGAACACCGGATAGAAACCGTTTTAATGAAATCGTGGAGCAGCTGGGACTGACAAAGAGACTGGACCATCTGCCGAATGAGCTTTCCGGCGGACAGCAGCAGAGAGTGGCAATCGGCCGGGCCCTGCTTCCCGAACCGGCACTTCTTCTTTGTGATGAGCCTACAGGAAACCTGGATAAGAAGGCAAGTGAGGAAATCATTGCCCTTCTGCGTCATTTGAACCAGGAGTTCGGTCAGACCATTCTGATCATCACCCATGACCTTGACATTGCAGCCAAGGCGGACAGAGTGATCACAGTCCAGGATGGTAAGATCATCAGTGACGAGAAGAAGGGGTGAGAACATGCATATCATAAAAGCCTTTACGAAGAAAAGCATGGCGAAGAACCGGAAGCGTACCTGGATGACCGTGATTGGCGTTGCGCTTTCCACAGCCCTGCTTCTTACCGTTGCGGGCATGGCGTCCTCCTTCTGGAGAAGTCTTGCGCTGAATGAAGTTGAAAAGAACGGTGATTTTTACTATCGGTTTGATTCCCTTCCGGGGGATGCGGTGGATATCGTAACATCGGCCGATCATGTGACGGAAAGCAGTGTTGTCCAGTATACGGGAACCGCAAAGCTGGATGATCCCTTTATATCATCCTCTCCGTTCCTTTTCCTGAGAGCCATAAATCCGTCAGCCGAGGATCAGCTGGCCATTAAGCTGGCAGACGGAAAACTTCCCGAGGCAGATGGCGAGATTGCACTGACGGAAGATTTTATCGAAAAAGAAATGCAGGGCTTGAAGGTTGGAGATACCGTTACCCTGCATCTGGGCAAACGTGTATTTCCGGATAGTGAGCCGGATGTCTACTATGAACCCGGTGAGACGGAGGGTGTCGAAAAAATCACACCCGACTATGTTTATCCCTATTATGAAACCGAAGAGACCTTTGAATCGGAAGGAGATAAGACCTTTACGGTTACAGGTATCCTCAGTCATATATCCGACTTTGTAGCGCGGGAGAGCTCTGCAGGATATCCGGGTATCGTCTATCTGGGAGAACCGGATCCGGCGTATATCACGGATGTATATGTCACCTATGACGATTCCGTTTACGGAACCGATTATAACAGAGATATCACCTATCAGCTGATGGGAAAATACCATGGCA
The DNA here is from genome assembly GCA_902773185.1 of uncultured Lachnospiraceae bacterium. Lineage (GTDB taxonomy): Bacteria > Bacillota > Clostridia > Lachnospirales > Lachnospiraceae > Eubacterium_Q. Next base: position 1,741 of record CACYDN010000164.1, read on the forward strand.
AGCAGAGCTGGTATGAGCCTGTTCGGAACGACTATGTCCGGTACCTGGGCGGTGCGGGTCTGGAAAACAATATGATGTTCTTCGGCCTCTGCGGCATTGTCCTTCTGGTCGTGATCGTTTCCAGTATCTTTGTCATCCGAAACAGTTTTTATATATCCGTTTCCGAGAAAGAGGTTCAGCTCGGTATGCTCCGGAGTATCGGTGCAACCTCGAAGCAGATGAAGGGAATTCTGTTCCTGGAAGGCTTCTATGTATGGCTGAGAGGTATTGTGGCCGGCCTTCTTCTCGGCGTTGGTGTTGTCTTTGGCCTGATCAAGCTGGTTGAGGGAAAACTGAGCGGCGGAATGACCATGAAGCTGCACTTCTTCATCCCCTGGTGGCTCTATGTCGGCGTTGCGGTTCTTTCACTGGCTGCGGTATTCTTCGCGGTTTGGGGACCGGCCAATTCGGCGGCGAAGCTGACACCGATCGAGGCCATCCGCGGCAATGGGGAGATCAAGATTCGCAACAAGAAGCTGAAGAGCCCGAAGTTTATCCGGAAATTTTTCGGAATCGGCGGCGTGATCGCTACGAAGAATCTGAAACGAAGCCGCAGACAGTATCGGGCAACAATCATCTCCCTTGTTGTGGCAACGGCCGTATTTATTTCCGCGGCATCCTTTGTCAAGATGGTCGAGAAGATGGTTACGGATACATTGGCTGTCTACGATGTGGATGTGCGTGCTGAAATCTACATGAGCGTGGATGATGACGTCAAGGAAGAGGATTTCGTAAAGGAAAGAGACCGAAATGAAAAATTCATGATGGATCTCGCGGGTCTTCCGGATGCGGACGAGGTTTACTACAGCCGATACCATTCGGCACGGATTGATATGTCAAAGTATGGCTCGGATGAGGGAATCCGTTCATTTGGCAGCAATGAAACACTTATTGAATTGGAAATTCTTTCTCCGGCCGATTTCGGGAAATATCTGAAGGATATCGGCGCAAAGGATGCCGATCCGGCGAGTGCGGTTGTTCTGGTCAACCGTGCACAGGATTGGACGAGCACAAAAAATGATGTTTATATTGAACCCCTGAATCTTTCGGCCGGTGATGATGTAACCGTTACTCTGAGAAGACTGGCAGGACGTTCTTCGGATGATGAAGTGCAGGTAACCGGAAAGATCACGACTGTAACGGATACCATGCCGGGCATTTTGAAAGAGGGAAAGAGCATGACGCTCCTGGTTTCGCAGGAGAACAAGGAATTCTACGGAAATCTGGGAAATATCGGTACGATCTATTTCCTCTCCGATGATCCGGCAGAGCTGGGTGATCAGATTAAAAAGTACGGAAGCGATCACCGCGTAGATATCCGGATTGAGAACTACGGTGTGGAGTCACAGCAGAATGAGCAGCTGATCTTCGTTGTCAAGTTCTTCCTGTTCGGCTTTATCATTGTGATCACGCTGATCGGTGTTACAAATATCTTTAATACGATCACAACAAATATGGAAATGCGCAGCCGCGAATTTGCCATGCTCCGGTCCATCGGTATGACCGATAAGGAGTTCAGCCACATGATCCGCCTGGAGAGTATCTTCTACGGTATGCGGGCCCTGATCATCGGTATCCCGCTCGGAAGCATCCTGTCCTACCTCATGTACGGACGGCTGTCCAAGGAATATCAGACAGGCTACGAATATCCGTTCATTCCGGTACTGATCAGTATCGTGGCGGTTATGGCTATCGTAGGCTTTACCATGTGGTATTCCATGAGCAAGATCAAAAAACAGAATATCATCGAGACCATCAGACGAAGAAATGTTTAGATGGCAACAGTACGAAATATTTTTTTCAGCTGCTTAGAGCAGCTGCATGACGGGAAAGCCGAAGGGGGAAACCTCTTCGGTTTTTTTGTGCGAAGGCGAGTCATCAGGATACACATTTATGTGGTATCCTGTTTGACGAGCCCGCATCATCGAGTAGGGGGATTAAA
>CACYDN010000165.1 GCA_902773185.1 uncultured Lachnospiraceae bacterium
CCTTTTTTTCCTCCGTTGACATCTCATTCTCTAAACGTTCATAACTGGGAATCCAAGGCAGATCATAAGTTTCTTCCAGAGGCTTCTTTATAATTGCGTCGAAAATCGGACGGTACGCCGGATTCTTTGCCCTCATCCGGCTGATCATGTTCTCCAAATCCCTTTCAGGATTCACTGTTACTGTCGGGGTAAAGAAGCCCGCTTCCGTTACGCCGTTATTTGCCACAATAATATGCTGGCGGGTATTGAGATTACCGCCGACCGTCACGGCTTCCTGGTCGCCCATATCCACCGCCTGCGCTCTGGCCTTCGCAATAAGCTCCGGAAGTGACATAGTTTCCTTCTCCACATCCACGGTTTCGAGCGCCGCCAGATCGTTCTCCAGAAGCGGAAGAAGCGCATCTGTAATTTCTTCCATCCGCTCGCCCATCGGGCCGGTTGTGGCACCGGGAACAGCCGAATATCCCTTTGAAACAGCTGTCCGGTAAGCACGCTTCAGCGCTTCCGCCATTTCGGGATCCAGCATACGCATTTTTCCGTCGGGCATCGCCTGATACAATCCCTCCGTCAGGGAATGGATATTATAAAGCGCTGCCATAAACTCCGCATAGGCAGCAACATCCTCTGAAGTAGTCAGGATATCCTGCATCTCCTCCAAATACTTTCCCAAAACAACTCTCATTTCCGATACTTCAAAATTCTTAGGCATTTTTTTATCTCCTTTCCTTTTACACCGATTTCCGTCCGCACACTTAATCTCACGGACAAAAAGCTTGTAATATATAAATTATAAATCTGCCTGTTTCAATCACTTTTTACATTTTATCACGATAAACATAACAGAAGCGCAACAAATTTCCTATTGTTGCGCTTCCGTCTGCCATTCCTTTACTATGCCGGTTTATAAGAACTCTTCAGACCCACAATCCGGTGGATCACCAGGTGCTCCGGTGTGGATTCCTTCACATCCGGACAGAAATAACCGTTTCGGATCAGCTGAACGGCCTCGCTTCCCTGCCAGTCCTTAAGATTTGCCTCCAGCTTTGCATACGGAAGAACAGTCAGAGAATTGGGATTGAAATTAAGACTGCCGTCCTCATTCAGCTTTCCCTTTTCCTCATCGATCAGGTTCTCGTACAGACGAACCTCCGCATCCACAGCATCCGCTGCATTCACCCAGTGGATGGTTCCCTTTACCTTCCTGCCTTCAAAACCGCTGCCGGAGCGTGTCTCCGGGTCGTAGGTGCAGTGAATCACGGTCACGTTCCCATCCGCATCCTTCTCGCAGCCGGTACATTTTACGAAATACGCGCCCTTCAGCCGGACCTCATTGCCGGGGAAGAGTCGGAAATACTTCTTCGGCGGTTCTTCCATAAAGTCATCGGCTTCAATGTAGAGCTCGCGCGAGAAGGTTACCTCTCTGACGCCGGCGTCCTCCGCATCCGGATTGTTCTCAATCGGGAAGGTTTCGGTCTGTCCTTCGGGATAGTTGTCGATCACAAGCTTTACCGGCCTGAGAACACCCATCATACGCGGTGCTTTTTCCTTCAGATCCTCACGGATGCAATACTCCAGCATTGCATAATCCACGGAACCCTGCGCCTTGGTGATCCCCACCAGCTCCATAAATTTCCGGATGGAGGCCGGCGTAAAGCCGCGGCGGCGAAGCGCTGCCAGCGTAACAAGTCTCGGATCATCCCAGCCGTCAACCACACCATCCTCCACAAGCTTCTTGATGTACCGCTTACCGGTCACCACGTTGGTCAGGTAGAGCTTGGCAAACTCAATCTGCTGCGGCGGATTCGGATATTCCAGTTCCCGCACTACCCAGTCATACAAGGGTCTGTGATCCTCAAATTCGAGGGTACAGAGGGAATGGGTAATGCCCTCGATGGCATCCTCGATCGGATGCGCAAAGTCGTACATCGGATAGATGCACCAGGTATCCCCGGTGTTATGATGTGTCATCCGGGCAATCCGGTAGATGACCGGATCACGCATATTGATATTGGAAGAAGCCATGTCGATCTTGGCCCGAAGCACCTTTGCGCCGTCCGGATAAACACCGTCCTTCATCTCCAGGAAGAGCTTTCTGTTTTCTTCAATACTGCGGTCCCGGTAGGGGCTGTTCTTGCCGGGTTCTGTCAGCGTTCCGCGGTATTCGCGGATTTCTTCCGCCGTCAGATCATCCACGTAAGCGAGTCCCTTGTCAATCAGTTTTAAAGCCGCTTCGAACATCTGCTCAAAATAATTGGAAGCAAACAGCACCTCGCCGCGGAAATCCGCGCCCAGCCATTTTACATCCGCCACGATGGAATCCACGAACTCTTCCTTTTCCTTTGTCGGGTTCGTATCATCAAACCGGAGATTAAACTGTCCGCCATACTCCTCCGCAATTCCGCAGTTGAGAAGAATGGATTTGGCGTGGCCGATATGCAGAGAGCCGTTGGGCTCAGGCGGTAAACGGGTTACGATCTTTTTCACCTTTCCCTCCGCCAGATCCCGGTCAATGATCTGCTGAATAAAATTTCTGGACTGTACCTCTTTCTTTTCACCGGTCGTCTCTTCTGTCATTTCTTCTTTCTTTACTTATTCCATGATGGTCTCCTTGAAACTGAACTGATATTTCTTTTATACAATCTGATTATTTCGAATCGGATGTGACTTTTTATCACTCTTCATCCATATCGCCGGGAAGCACAAGGCTCTTATGCTCCGCATTCCGCTTGATCAATTCCTCGGCCGTTTTCTCTGCAGCGGCTGTTTTTTCGATTACGACCGTCTGCTCTTCAGCAGCCTCTGCCTGAACGTTTTCAGCTGCAGATACTTGTACATTTTCACTTGCAGACGCTTCTGCAGCTTCCTCCTCGGAAACTGTCTCCTGCGCGGATTCAATAGCCTCATCCGCAGCTGCAAGAACCGCAGTTTCACTTTCCTCAGCCGCATCAGCCATCTCATCCTTCCATGCGTCAGCCGTCTTCCTGACAGCTTCCGTCAGGGATTCGCCGTCTTCCTCATCGGACGGTTCAACCGGCAGACTATCATCACCTGCC
>CACYDN010000166.1 GCA_902773185.1 uncultured Lachnospiraceae bacterium
CCCGGAAGAATTTCCCGGCTGGGTTTACAGCATTGCCGAGAACATGGTGACGCAGGAGAAGGGCAGCATACCGGTTCCGCCGATTGGCGGAGGGGAAGCGGCAGGTGCATCCTCCGGCAATGCTCTGACAGGCGGAGAGGCCGGAATTACACCGAATGCATCGCATATGTCGTCCCCGAACGCAGCACATATGTCGCCGAATGCAGTGCATGCTTCCTCTCCGAACGTTGCGAATATGGCCGACGGCGGTATACAGCAGATGAGCGCCGGTTCGACGGGCGGCCAGGGTGTGCCGGGAAGCAATTTGGCATCAGCCGGCAATCAGGTCCCCGGAAGCAATTTAGCATCAGCCGGGAAAGGTGCAGAAGTGGCTGCAACAGGCAGTAAAGCAGGTGCGGCTGGTGTGAAAACGGCAGCGGCAGCAGGTGGTTCCGGTGCAAAGGCAACTTTTCTTTCAACGGCCCTTGGCAAGGTCATCCTTGGCGTGGGCATTGCGGCAACGGCAACGGCGCTCGGTGTTGGCGGCTATTTCATTGCCAAAAAGATCAATCATAAAGACGAACCGACTACGGAATCCACGGAAATCAGTTCCGCGGAAATCGAGACGGAAGCATCGACAGATGTGGCGGTTACGACGGAAGCAACGACGGAGGCCGCATCCACGGAAGAGGCAAAAATTGATGTACATCAGCTCTATGTCAGCTATATGAATGATGTACTGATTCCGGAACGTGGCGTCCATAAAGCGGAACAGGATAAGACAAGCGCAGGCATGAGTAACGAGGGCACATTTTCGGAGTTGCCGGGCTGGTTTGACGGCAGTGGTATTTATATCGCTGACTTTGATGATTACGATGGTGATGGTGAAGAGGAAATGCTTGTGGTCAGCGGGGAGGCCTTCCCCATGGATGGTTACTATGCCGATTACACAGAAAACCAGTACAGAATGAAGCTGGAAATGTATGATATTCGGGATGAAAAAGTTGTTCTTCGGGATGCTTGTGAAACAGGTTATATTTATGATGGTTACGAAGGAGGCGGTTTCCCGTATACGCTCGCAAAAGTGAAGAGGGATAGCGGCATCTTCCTCTTTTCCATATCGGCAGGCGGCCTTTCATACCGCACGGATGCATCAACCAATGCATCTTATAAAATCTATAGCACAAAGGAGGAACTCCGCTCCTTATATGAGCTGGGATTCAAATGTGCACTCGGTGGTGGATATAAGATCACATGTGTAGACAGAAGGTCTGATCCATCAAACGATAATGAGGTGACGCTTGTTGATATTTCCGGACAGGTAGATAAAAATACCAGCGAGCTGACGACAGGGGATGATCTGAAGCTTCCGCTTTACAAAGAAGAGGTTCCGAATTACTTTGCGGATTGGAACATTCAGCTGAATGATGATTTTGAAGTTTCCGACGGAACCATCCTGATGAAAATGTACATTGATTACAATAATCGTAAGTACCATTTAATCGATAACAGCGGCTTCCACGATGCTGACTGGGGCAAGGCGAAGCAGGAAGGGCAGACTTCAGAAGAGGGTAAGACAGAAGAAAAAACCACGGAAGAAACAAAAGAGAATGCCGGTTTTGACGTTGCTAAAATGAAGCAGGACTATCTTGCGAAGATTGAGGCATTTGAAAATGACAGCGATCATGCGGATTATGAAAAATCCTATAATCTGATCTATGTCAATGATGACGATATCCCCGAGCTGGTATGCCAGTATAAATTCGATACGATTCAGACCAGTCAGAACGGTATTTTGTATACCTGGAAAGACGGGGAAGTGATCGAACTCGGTGAGATGGCTGAAGGACTTGTGGAGTGTAACTATTATCCACGGAAGAACTATATTGATGCCGGCGGTGGCCGCGAAGAAATGGGAGCGGTCTGGTATAGCACTGTCTGGAAAATCAATGAAACAGGCGATGGACTGGAATATAAGAATTATATGTCCGCCGCTTATGATAAAGAAAGGTTTAAATCCGTGGATGAAGCAGACGAAACAGCGTTTAATACCGGAGACTGGTTCCAGTATGAGATCACGGACAATGGGCTGGTTCGAATCGATGGAAAAGAAATTGATACATCCCGGATGGGACGAAGTGCACCGGTATTCGGAACCATGACCCGTGCCGATGTGGAGAGTAGGTTGAAATAAACTGAATCAAACGGAATAACCTGAACAAGCGTGAATAGGCTGAAGCAAGCGATGACAAAAATGAAGCAGGCGTTGGAAAGCTTGAAGCAGACAAAAGCAGAAATATCCTGAAACAAGCATGACCCGGGTCTGAAATAAGCTGTGGCATGTGTTGTGGTTTTGAAGACAGGGTGACTGTAGTAAAAGCAAGCCTGATCGGGTTAAAATAAGCTGTGGCAAGTGTTGTGGTTTTGAAGACAGGGTGACTGTAGTAAAAACAAGCCTGATCGGTCTGAAATAAGCTGTGGCAAGTGTGAATGGAGTAATTATCCTGTGTTTGAATGCGTTCCCACCCATTTTGTACCATTATAAGAGATGATTATTGTGTTATGTAAACCAAAACTGCTTGTTTTTCCTATTAAGTTTCCCTATATGTTTTGTAATTTATAATTCCCATCCACGAAAAGTTGCTCGATGGATGGGAATGCTAAGGAAATGAGAGCATATTGAAAAACTTAGAATTCAGTGAATATAGAGTAAGCCTCGGATGGGTGGGAATTAGGATTTAGAAAGAATATATTGAAATACTCGAATGAAC
>CACYDN010000167.1 GCA_902773185.1 uncultured Lachnospiraceae bacterium
CCGGCCAGCTCGCCGACATCAAACTCTTCGCCCTTTGAATGAATTTCAATGATGGGCTGTCCCGGCTTTTTGATGATCCGCACCGTTACAAGCTCGCCCTCCTGCAGATGCTCATGCATACGGACCAACACCTCTTCCGCCAGAAGCATGGCCTGAATCCGGAGCTTCTTATCCACCCGAAATTCGACCAGCGTGTTCCGGACAAACTCCGTGGCCTGTGCAATAAAGTCCGGCGCATCTCCGGGTATTCTTATCAGTTTCACCTTTCTGAACATCTTTCCCTCCAAACGGTTGCTACAGGATTGTTTTTTATTCCGTATTCCTGCCAGCCACCTTAAACTTTACACGGAAAACACGGAAACGTCAAATGCATGTACCAGCAACTCATTCTTGACATGGCTCCGGGGGATGAGTAGAATCGAATCAGTAAGGATAGCGGCGAGTAGATTCATCATGAATACCGGCGTTGGTAAGCCGGCAATCAGGACAACAGTACAGATTGATTTTCATGATAAGCAGATATGAAAATGTTTAAAAACGGAGGGGTAGGGAATATGACATTACGTAAAAAACGCTGCATATCGGTAATCGTGTCGATATGCATGTTATTCTGTGGACTTTTTTCGATTAAAATGGAATCAAAAGCCGATTCCGGTTCCGGTTATGAATATTGCACGGATGATGGATTTGCCTATTTTCCAATACAAGATGGAATGCAAATCGTGGGTTACATCGGAAATGAGTCAGATATTATCATTCCGTCAGAAATAAACGGAGATCCGGTTAAATCCATATGGATGCTCGTGACAGATGATAACCGCGAACTCATACGATCCGTCCATATTCCAAACGGTATCACGGAGATAAGTGCAATAGCATTCAAAAACTGCCAAAGTCTGGAATCGATATATATCCCCGCAAGCGTGACAACAGTGAATTCTTCCAATGCTACAGATCCGTACAGAAATCCATTTCAGAGATGCCCCAAACTGAGTAGCATTACCGTAGATGAGGGAAACCAGATTTATTCAGCCCATGACGGAATGCTGTTTTCAAAGGACGGAACCGTTCTGGTATCCTGTCAGACAAAGGAAGAATACAGTATTCCCTCGCAGATCACAAGAATTGCTTCGGGTGCATTTTCCGGAAACGAGAATCTCAAAAAGGTTGTTATCCCGGATGGGATTTCCAAAATAGAAAATACCACATTTACAGGATGTACAAGTCTTACAGATGTAACCATTCCGGACAGTGTCACAGAGATTTCTTTTCAGGCATTTAATGTTTGCAGCAGTCTGGAAAACATACAGTTGCCGAAAAATCTGACGGTGATAGAAGAAGGTCTTTTTGCCGGATGCCGGAAGCTGGATCATGTAGTCATTCCATCGGGTGTAACGACCATCGAGGCAAGCGCATTCCTGGGCTGTGATAGTCTAAAAACAATTGTCATTCCTGCCAGTGTCAATGAAATCGGACCGGATAGCTATTCTATCGGTCAAATACCGGGCTTAACTTTAAGAGAAAATCTCATTGTTTACGGTGATACAGGCTCCTATGCGGAAACATATTGCGCTGAGAACAACATATCATTTTTACCGATGGGATTCGTAGAAAACCCGTTTACCGATGTCTCTGTCGGCAAATATTACACCGCTGCGGTTCTCTGGGCTTATCATTCCGTACCGCAGATTACCACGGGAACCGGCGAAACCACCTTCGAACCGAAAAAAATATGTGACCGTGCCCAGGTTGTCACATTCATCTGGCGTATGATGGGATGTCCCGAACCGAAAACAACGAATAATCCGTTTAAGGATGTGAGTTCATCTGCATATTATTATAAGGCAGTGCTCTGGGCAGTAGAAAACAACATAACCACCGGAAAGTATCCGGACCGATTCGCACCGAAGGATCCATGCACCCGTGCACAGTTTGTTACGTTCTTTTGGCGGGCCTGCGGAAGCCCGGCACCGCAGGGAACGAATAATCCGTTTGTCGATGTGAAAGCCGGAAAGTATTACACCAATGCTGTGATCTGGGCGAATGAAAAAGGTATTACGACCGGAACGGATGATACCCATTTTTCACCCGGCGTGAATGTAAATCGCGGTCAGGCAGTAACATTTCTTTACAGAGGACGTAATCAGATCAAAAAATAACAGATGTTCTAAAAATTCAAATCGAGAAAATGGAACACTCGACATAACAAAACAAAGAACAAGGGGCTGTCGCATCAAAATGCGGCAGCCCCTTACATATTTCCTTCATCATTATCAGCTGTTTATTCAGCTGTTTCAGCCGATGAGAATCATATTGAATTATTTGATCACAAGCGATCCCAGAACAGCCTGTGCCTCAGCGCTGTCAAACTTGAAGCCTGCGCAGGAAACACGAACCGGCTTGCCGTTTGCTGTTGCATAAGCTTCGAAGCCATACCCGCCGTAACCATCGCTGTACTGGAAGCCTGTCCATGCAATATCGCCATAGGTTGCGGAAACATCTGTCTGCTCGTTGGTGTAGGTCTTCTTGTTGTATTCATACTGCTGCTTCTGTATATCTTCTGTTTCCATCTTGAAGTCGAAATAGGAGAAAGAAGACTTCTTTACAGAGCAATACTTGGTATCATTCTCATCGAATACATCACCCTTCTTGAATTCCCAGCCTTCCGGAATTCCTACTGTGTAGTCACCCCAGGTCTCTGTAGATGCGATGTTCACACCTGCTGCGGCCTCTGTTGCAGCTTCTTCGGTTGCTGCTTCTGTTCCTGCTTCTGTTCCTGCTTCTGTTGCTGCGGAAGTATTGTTTCCGGAATCGCTCGTCTTGTCATCCTTCTTGTCACCACAGGCTACCAGGCATGCACACATGCTGAGCATAAGAGCTGCTGCTGCAAATTTCTTTTTCATCTTTCGTCCTCCTCTTAAATGGTTGGATTGTTTATAATGACAGTGTTATAGCATCTATGGAAGAAATTGTCAAATCCACTCCAAAACTTCCTTTGGGATGCGCCGGATAATACCATGTTCGGGCATGTACAGGTTGCTTTTTTTCCCTGTTTTGATTATCATGAGGATGTGGCTGTTTACTCGTTTTTCAGAGTAAACCGACGGAATCCGAATGTTTGCAGGATTGCGGGAATTGCGTAGCAATGGAGCAATCCGAGTCATCAGTTTTACAACTATCAATATGTAGTAGAGGAGAATTTTCATGCGGTTTCATCTGGCATTATACACAGCAAAGCTGATCGTAAGAGTTTCCAAACTCCTTGGCCGGGGTGGCGGAACCTATTTCCCCGGAAAGATCGCCCTGAAGATCGATCCAAAGTTCGTGGCGCACATTAAGGGCATTGACCGGACAAAGACCATCTTCATCACCGGCACAAACGGAAAGAGTACGACGGTCAATCTGATTCACCATATCCTGACCTCATCCGGCGTAAAAGTTTCCTGTAACCTGCAGGGTGCCAACATGCTTACAGGCGTTGCGACCACCCTTCTGATGGATATGAAGCTGTCCGGCAAGCTGAAGACCGAGGCCATTGTCCTCGAAACCGATGAACGGTATATCCGTCTCATCCGCGAGCAACTGCCGGCAAAATATATCGGTATCGTGAATGTCCAGAAGGATCAGGCACAGCGAAACGCCGAACCGTCTTACATCATGGATAAACTCCGCGCCGCAATCGGCAAGGATGTCACCCTGTTCGTGAACCGGGATGAACCGAATTCCTTCTCCCTGAAGGAATTGGCCGGAAGCTTCATTAGCTATGGCGTAGCGGAAAACGAACGTTCCTACCAAAAAGCCGATGATTTCTTTACGGTAGGTTCTCCCTGCCCCTGCTGCCACAATCCTCTCAGCTTCAAAACCTACAATATCGAAAACATCGGCCCCTTCCACTGCCCGTCCTGCGGCTTCGGTAAAGACGTTCAAACCGACTATGTGGTGGATTCCGTGGACTTTGAAGGAAAATCCTTCACCGTAAACGGCACAAAGTATGCCTTTAACTTCAATACCGCGTACTTCCTGTACTGTTATGTTCTGGCCATTGCCGCCGCAACGGAGCTGGGTGTTCCGCAGAAAAAGATTGCTTCCGCCCTGAAGAAGTTCGAAAACATCCGCGGCCGGCTGGAAACAAAGGAGATAGCCGGAAAGACCCTCTCCTACATCAAAATGAAGCAGGAGAATTCCGAAACAACCCAGTCCTCCCTCAACCTTGTTGCCAGGGATGACCGCGAAAAGATCTTCATGATCGGCTACGATGAGTGTCTCGACCTGTATCCGCCGCTCGTCATCTCCTTCTATCCCTTTGATTACGATCCCCGCGCAGTTCTCGCGTCCGGCGTGGAAAAATGGATCACCATGTCTCCGGCCATGGGCCGTGCGGCAGCGCTCCGTTTTCTCTATGATGGATTCCCGGAGGATAAGATGCTCGTCCTTCCGGACAGCACCGAGGATACGATAAAAGATGCTCTGGAAAAGATTCCCGGCGATGCACCGGTGTATCTCGTGGAAGAAATACCCTATTACAAAAAGTAAGAAGATTTAAATGCCGAGGAAAAATAATGAATAGATTTGACCTACTGAACAGTATCCGCTCCGAAGGAAGAAGGAGCGACACGGAAATAAGCAATCACGAAGCTCTGGGTGTTTCCAAAGATGCCCGGGGCATCAGGATAGCCTGGATGTATCCGGATATCCTCCAGATGCACGGCGGCCGCGGCGATGTAATGGCCCTTCTGCACTTCAGCAACCTGATGAATCTGCCCTGCACCATCCGCAAAGTGAATACCCTGGCCGATTCCATCCCCTTTGACTGGGCGGATATGCTCATCTTCCCGCCCGGGGATCTCAGCGCCATGGAGGATATTGTCAAAGCACTTCACCCCTACAAAGCTGACTTTCAAAGGTACGCCGATGCCGGAAAGATCATCCTTGTAAATGGCAGCTCCGGCGCCATTTTTGCCGAAGGAACACGCCGGCAGGACGGCACGAAATTTCCCGGCCTGGGTCTGCTCCGGATGCAGCTAAAGGGACGCGTCAAGGTATACGGCAACGACCTCTGGATCACACTTCCGGACGGAACCGAGCTTCTTGGCCCCCAGATTCAGATGGCCGATGTCCTGCTCCGCCCCGAACAGCAGCCCCTGGGCAAAGTGGTTTACGGACGCGGCAACAATGAAAAAGGCGACGAGGGCGCCCGTACAAAGAACGTGATCTTTACCCACGTTCTCGGCCCGCTTCTTGTCAAAAATCCACGATTTACCGAAAAACTGCTCCTGCAGATGGCCGTATCCGCCGGACTCCTGCCCGATGGTACCGAACCGGCAGACCTGCCGGATTCTTCCGAACAGACAGCCGGAATCCGTACCCTTTCGGATTCGGATATCCGTCTCGAACAGGAGTCCCTCGATGACCTGAAGGAATTCATCCATAAAAAGGAAACGGGAGTCATCACCTGGTAAAAAACACGTCGAAGTTTCGGGAATATCCAACGTGAAAACATCCGCCCGGTAAGGC
>CACYDN010000168.1 GCA_902773185.1 uncultured Lachnospiraceae bacterium
CAGCTGAATATAAGAAATATGCGGCGGAGTTTTCCTGTAAGGAGGAGATGTTTTCCGCTACATCACGGGCGCTTGTGAAGCCGGGGTATCTTCGGATCATGGATCCCGGTATTGTCGAGAAGATGGAAGCGGAGAAGCAGGCAGCCATGGAGGCAGTGCGGAGCAATAAGGCTGCGGGGAATCCCTCACAGGATGCGAATGATGGGAAGAATGCCTCTTCAGGAAATGTCTCTGCTGAAAACAGCAATCAGGCCGGAAATGATCAGGATGGTGCAGACGCAGGAAACGGTGACGGTCCGGCGGATGGAGCCGGCGGCAACAGCGTTTATGTCATGGAACAGCTGAAAAAAGGCGCAAAGCTCACCGTCAGGGAGTTCCGTATCCGGGAGGGAAAGACCAATCCGCCGAAACGGTATACGTCGGGAACGCTGATTATCACCATGGAGAACGCCGGTCAGTTTATTGAGAATGAGGAGCTCCGGGAGGAAATCAAAGGAAGCGGCATCGGTACATCTGCCACGCGCGGAGCCATCCTGGATAAGCTGTTCCGGAATAAATATCTGGCGCTGAACCAGAAAACACAGATTGTGACGCCGACCCAGATCGGGGAAATGATCTACGATGCGGTGGCGCATTCCATTCGCGGGCTGCTGCGGGCGGATCTTACAGCCAGTTGGGAAAAGGGGCTTTCCGGTGTGGCGGAAGGAACCATTTCCAAAGAGGAATATTTGGAAAAGATGAATGCTTTCGTGCGGAAGAATACGGAAGCTGTGAAGGGACTCCGCAACCAGGATGCGATGCGCAGCCTGTATGACCAAACGGCCGCTTTCTACAAGAAGGGGAGCCGGAAGAGCGGAAGCTAGTATAACGATTCTTAAATAACTGGACCGAATGCTTGCCTGCTTTCCCATGGCGCCAAAAGAATATGAAAACAGTGAGGTGGAAAAGTGATCTGCGGAATGACGATATTTCAGATACTTTGGTTTTTTATGATCTATGCTGTGATCGGCTGGGTGATCGAGGTGGCGTATCATGCTATAACACTGGGCCAGGTTATTAACCGCGGGTTCCTGATCGGACCCTTATGTCCGGTATACGGAGCAGGCGTTATTATGGTATTATCGGTGCTCGATATTGTCGGAAATCTTTTTGGACTGGAAACGGACCTCGGAAAGGTCAGCACCTGGGAACTTTTTATTGTCGGTATTATTTTTGCAACATTGATCGAGCTCATTGCAGGTTTCCTGCTGGATAAGTTTTTCCATGCCAGATGGTGGGATTACCGGGACAGAAAATTTAACCTGAACGGATATATCTGTCTGGAATTCAGTATTATCTGGGGACTCGCAATTGCGTTCGTTCTCCGGGTTGTACATCCGACCTTCGATCGGTTTGTGGATAAGATCCATGGACATGTTGCGTGGTTTGTCCTGATGATCATCTATGCAGTTTTCATCGCGGATACGGTACTCACTGTCATGACAATCCTGAAGCTCAACAAACAGCTGGAAGCATTGCAGAATATGGAGAAATCCATCCGGTCGCTCAGTGACGGTATGTCCGAGGTGATTGCCGGCGGTACTATGAAGGCCATGAAGCAGGTGGAAGAGAAGAAAGAAGAATTTAACGAGTATAAGGAAAAGAAGAGAGAAGAGATTACGGAAAAGAAGGAAGCCCGTGCGGAACGGAAGGAGGCCAGGAAAGAGGCATTTGCCGAAAAGAGGGAAGCCAGAAAAGAGGCATTTGCCGAGAAACGGGAAGCCAGAAGAGAGTCTTATGCCGAAATGCGCGAAAAGCAGAAGGCTGCGATGGAGAAGAATTATGCGTTTATGCGCGAGAAGCTGCGTAAAAGCCGCATCTTCGGTATGGGGCGTGTGCTGAATACCATGCCGAAGCGGAGCCATGCGTACTATCAGGGTATTGTGGATAAGTTGAGAGAGGCTAACACAAGGAACGTGGATGAATGATGAGCAGCAACGTGAAGCGAATCTGCACGTCGGAACAAATCCTATGTGTAACCGAAATGATTAAGGAATTGTCACTTTACAGTAGTTTTATTACAATATTATATAGGATCATCAGTAGGTCCGCTTGAAGTTTTTCACATCCTCTTCAAAGTGGGTGAGAAGCTCTTCGTAGGCGGCAATATCCTTATCCTTTAGTTTTCCGGATGCTTTCTTTTCATCGAGAAGCGTCCGGAATTCTTTGATTCCGGATACGGCATTATCTTTGTAGTTATTGCTGAGGTCGACCTTGATTGCCTGAATAAGGGTTTCAAGTTCGCTGTCTTTTTTCTTGCCGAAGAGCATTTTTCGTCCTCCTTGCCGAATTTGTATTATAACTTTAACTGTAAGGTGGATAAGAGCAGGTGTCAAGTCAAAAAAGAATTGAAGCGTTTCTGATATAATGGTATAATATGTATAATCAGTTTTACAAGCAAGGAGGTGATTTTTTGGAGCAGGTAGCAATTCGAGCATGGGGAAACAGCCAGGCGATCAGGATTCCAAAGTCTATTATGGATCAAATGAATATCAGTGTTTCAGATGTTATGGATATTGATGTGGAAGATGATGCAATCGTAATCAGAAAATCGTTTCAACATAAATCTTTCAAAGAACGGCTGGCAGCGTATGATGGAAAAATATCCATTTGTACTTTTGACTGGGGAGAACCGGCTGGGAAGGAATTATTATGATGGATTTTAGTCAGGGAGATATGATTACTATAGACGGGTTTCATAAACGGATTTTTCTAATCGTTAGCAATAATACATTTATTCGCTCAACAGGATTTTTTCATGTTTGTTTGATTGAAAAAAAACTGGAAGAAGGCCCGCTTCATATCCCGGTTATTGGGAGGAATCATACGGCAGGGATTGCTGTTTGTGAACAGATCAAACTGATCGATCCGGGGGTAAGGGCATGCAGAGTGGTTGATCATATCCCATACGGAATGAACATGGATGTTTCGGATGCAATCCAAGGGATGTTTGAATACGACTAGGGCTTTTGGCGCTGTGCTATTCTAGTCGGATTTTCTCTGAAAATCCGATGTGGCGTAGCCACACGCGTTTTGCTTAGGCAAAACCAAGTCTTGCACTGCAAGACTTGCCTG
>CACYDN010000169.1 GCA_902773185.1 uncultured Lachnospiraceae bacterium
GCCTTCGGTTACACCGTGGAAGGCACCTGCCATGAAGGGATTATCGTCCGGTGCATTGCAGAATACCACAAATTTCGCACAGCCGAGAGACTGGCTTTCTTTGGTCAGCTCAGCTGTTTCCTTTACCTTCTCACCAATCAGTTTTACGGCATCCATATCGATACCGGTCTTTGTGGAACCGCAGTTCACGGAGCTGCAGACGAGCTCGGTCTGGGAAAGTGCCATCGGAATGGATTCGATGAGAAGCTTATCGGCCGGCGTCATGCCCTTGGAAACCAGGGCGGAATATCCACCGATAAAGTTGACACCAACAGTCTTCGCAGCCCTGTCCAGTGTTTTCGCAATCTCCACAAAATCTTCATGCGTCTTGCAGACAGCACCGCCGACAAGCGCAATCGGGGTCACCGAAATCCGTTTATGAACGATCGGAATACCGTATTCTTCGGAAATCTTCTCTCCTGTCTTTACCAGATCCTTTGCGGAAGTAGTGATCTTATCGTAAATCCGCTGACAGGTTTCCTCTACATCTTTCCCGATACAATCGAGAAGACTGATACCCATCGTAATGGTCCGCACATCGAGATTCATGTGACGGATCATCTCATTTGTTTCCAGAACTTCCTGTAATGTGATCATAGCCGCCTCCTAAATTCTGTGCATCATGGAGAAGATTTCTTCCTTCTGGGCGCGGACCTCCACGCCGATTTCCTTACCCAGATCCGCAATTTCCCGGCAGAGGGCATCATGCGGAATGGAAAGATCCGTGGTATCCACGATCATCATCATGTTAAAGTAACCCTGCATGGTTGTCTGGGTAATGTCCAGAATATTGATGTTCTTCTCAGCCAGATAGGTACAGATCCGGGCGATGATGCCCACGGTATCCTTTCCGACTACGGTTATGATTGTTTTTGTCATGATGTTCCTCCTTTATATTACATTGAAAGTGTTCTCCGGTTATCCTGCTCCGATCAGATTTCCACCGGTTCACCCGGTTCACCGGCAGGCGCCAGCGCAAGATGAATATCCTCCGCCGAAATACCGTAATGGTTTCCGGCTATCTCTCCGCGTACCGTTTCATAGCAGAGCGGCGGATAATTATTGTTCTGGGAAAGATGTCCCAAAAAGACATATCGGAGGCCCGGGTGCAAAATCTGTTTCAGCAGAATGCCGGACTCTATATTGGATAAATGTCCGTAATTCCCGAGAATCCTCTGTTTCACAACATAGGGATATGGACCGACCTCCAGCATGCGGACGTCGTGATTGGCCTCCAGAAGAAGGATATTCGCCTCCTGCAGGAAATCCGCCAGCTCCTCGGTTCTGTGTCCGATATCGGTTGCACAGCAGATTTTCTTATCTCCCTCCGAAAATGCATAAGCAACCGGCTCGTTGGCATCATGGGGGATGGACGCGGCTGTAACCGTTATTCCTCCGACAAGAATCGGTTTTCCGGCCTGAATGGAATGAAACAGCTCCGGATCGATCTTACCGGGTTTACTCGTCCGGATGCCCCGGATAGTCCCCTCTGTCGCATAGATGGGAATCTTATATCTGCGGCTGATTACCTCCAGACCGGAAATATGGTCCGAATGCTCATGGGTGATAAAAATGCCTTCCAGCTCAGTCGGAGAAACACCGGCCTTTTGCAAGGCTGTCTCAATCCGTTTGGCACTGACGCCGCAGTCACACAGGACGGCTCCGGCAGCCCCAATGATGAGCGAGGCATTGCCGGAGCTGCTGCTTGCAATTGTCATGAATTTCATGTCAAATTCCTCTGAGAAACCGTTTCAATTCATACGAAACAGTTTCTAAAATTTCGCCTTGGGACTCTTATCCAGCGGTCTGTAGCCCTCATCCTCAAGACGCTTAAAGATTTTTTCCTTATGCTCCGGTCCGAAGGCCTCGAGCGTGATCACAAGCTCCACAGCCGCATTCCGGTTAAGCGATACAAACTGGTTATGCTCCAGCTTGATGATATTGCCCTGCAGCTCGGCAATGATACCGGAAACCCGCTGCAGCTCGCCCGGCTTATCAGGAAGCAGAATGGATACCGTAAAGATCCGGCTTCTGGCAATGAGACCATGCTGCACAACGGAAGAAAGTGTAATGATATCCATGTTTCCGCCGGATATGATGCTGACAACCTTTTTGCCTTCCGCAGGCAGATGCTTCAGAGCCGCCACGGTAAGGAGTCCGCTGTTCTCCGCAATCATCTTATGATTCTCGATCAGATCGAGGAAGGATACGATGAGCTCGCTGTCCTCCACGGTAATGATCTCATCCACATATTTCTGAACATAGGGGAAGATTTTTTCGCCCGGTGTTTTTACGGCTGTACCGTCTGCGATGGTATTGACACCGGGAAGGGTGGTTACCGCACCTTTTTCAAGAGACGCCTTCATGCAGGCTGCTCCTGCCGGTTCCACACCGATCACCTTGATCTGTGGATTCAGCATCTTTGCCAGCGAGCTGACGCCGGCTGCAAGTCCGCCGCCGCCGATCGGCACAAGGATCGTATCCACAAAGGGAAGTTCCTTCAGGATTTCCATGGCAACCGTACTCTGGCCGCAGGCCACCTCAGGATCATCAAACGGATGAATAAAGGTATAGCCCTTCTCTTCCGCCAGTTTCAGGGCATATGCGCAGGATTCATCGTATACATCCCCAAACAGGATGACCTTGGCGCCATAGCTCTTGGTCCGGTTGACCTTAATAAGCGGTGTGGTTGTCGGCATAACGATCGTTGCCTTCACACCGTAGCTCTTTGCTGCATATGCCACGCCCTGTGCGTGGTTGCCGGCCGAGGCCGTGATCAGACCCTTCTCGCGGTCTTCTTCCGAAAGACAGCTGATCTTGTAATAAGCGCCGCGGATCTTATAGGCGCCTGTTACCTGCATATTCTCCGGTTTCAGGTAGACACGGTTTCCCGTGAGAGAGCTGAAATATTCGCTCTCCATCAGTCCCGTATTCCGGGCTACCCGGGAAACGACCTCATATGCTTCCTCGCATTTTTCTCTTGTGATTTCCATGTCAAATACCTCAGTGTAACTGCAATCGTTTACATCATTTTCTGTTTATCGGAGGAACATTTCATTTCGTCCGATGACTCTCATTTTATCATTCATCTTCCGACATCGTCTCATCCATCAGGATATCCAGATCGGATTTATTCTGGAAATCCGCAAAGAGCGCATTAATGTACTCTTCCGTATCGAATTTCTGCAAATCGTCGATCTTTTCGCCGACGCCGATATACTTAACGGGACATTTCAGCTCAGACTGGATTGCTACGGCAATACCACCCTTGGCTGTACCATCGAGCTTGGTCAGGATGATACCGTTGATCTTTGTTACATTGGAGAACTGACGCGCCTGCTCCAAAGCATTCTGACCGGTGGAACCATCCAGAACGATCAGCGTCTCCACATAAGCCTCGGGATATTCCTTCTCAATGATCCTGCGCATCTTGGAAAGCTCATCCATCAGGTTTTTCTTATTATGCAGACGGCCGGCCGTATCGATCAAAAGAAGATCTGTTTTTCTGGCCTTTGCAGCAGAAACCGCATCATAAACGACAGCGGAAGGATCGGAACCCTCTTTCTGCGCAATCATATCCACACCTGCGCGCTGCGCCCAGGTTCCGAGCTGCTCAATGGCACCCGCACGGAAGGTATCCGCAGCTGCAATCAGAACCTTTCTGCCCTGATTCTTATACTGGGCAGCCAGCTTTCCGACAGATGTGGTTTTTCCTACACCATTGACACCAATGATGAAGATGATGGAATGTGCATCCTCGAAGCAGTATGCGTTTCCGGGCACCTGCATCTGGTCGCGGAGGCTGTTCATAACAAGCTCCTTGCACTTCTCCGCATCCTTGAGGCCCATCTCTTCGACTTTTTCCTTCAGCTCATCGATCACGCGTTCCGTGGTCTCATAGCCCATATCTGCGGAAATAAAGGTTTCCTCCAGGTTATCGTAGAAATCATCATCGATTTCCGTTGCCTTAAATACATTCGCGATACTGGCTCTTGTTTTGGAAAGACCTTCCTTTAATCTTTGAAAAAATCCCATATTGTTCCCCTTATCTGTTAATCTTATTCCGCGAGCGAATCCTCGATCAGATTTACGGATACCAGTGTCGATACACCCTTTTCCTGCATGGTGATACCGTAAAGGACATCCGCTGCTTCCATGGTACCCTTTCTGTGTGTGATAACAATGAACTGCGTGTTCTTTGTCAGCTTCTTCAGATATTTTGCAAACCGGCCGACGTTGGAATCGTCCAGGGCGGCCTCAA
Source organism: uncultured Lachnospiraceae bacterium (assembly GCA_902773185.1). GTDB lineage: Bacteria > Bacillota > Clostridia > Lachnospirales > Lachnospiraceae > Eubacterium_Q. The sequence continues at coordinate 4,301 of CACYDN010000169.1, forward strand.
TCTCATCCAGAATACAGAAGGGTGACGGCTTCAGACTCTGAATCGCAAACAGCAGTGCGATTGCAGAAAGACTCTTCTCACCACCGGAAAGCTGCATCATGTTCTGCAACTGTTTTCCGGGCGGCTGCGCATTGATGATGACACCCGTTTCCAGAATGTTTTCTTCATCCACCAGTGTCAGACTTGCTTTACCGCCGCCAAAGAGCTCCTTGAAGACCTTGTTGAACATCACCTGGATTTCGCCGAACTTCTCGGAGAAGGTTTCCTTCATCGTCTCATCCAGCTCTTTGATGATGCTCCGGAGATTATCGCGCGCCTCCATGATATCGTCATGCTGCGTTTTCAGGAAGGTGTACCGTTCGGACACTTCCTTATATTCCTCTATCGCATTGACGTTCACGTCGCCAAGCTTTTTCATCTCCAGCTTTTTCGCCGTGATTTCTTTTTTGAGAGAACCTTCGGGAATATTGGGATCCCGAAGTTCTTTCGCCTTACCGGGCGTAATCTCGTATTCCTCCCACATGTATGTGGCCAGATTTTCCTGTTCCTGTTCCAGACGTTCCAGCGTAAGACCGATCGTGTATTCCGCCTTCTCCAGACGGTTCATCTCGGAGGAAATCTTCTCACGCTCATCCAAAATGGATTTATGGCTCTTCTGGATATCTTCCTTCTCTTTCGTGTAGGAAGCAAGGACTTCTTCCTTCTTCTTTACACTCTCCGTATTCTTCCGGATGCTCTCTTTATGCGCTTTCATGCCCTCGCGGCAGGAATTGATTTCTTCCTCGGATGCTTTTTTCCGGTTGTCGAGTTCCCCGAGGGCCCGATTTTCGGATGCGATTTCCTCACGGATACGCTTCTGATTATCCCGGTTATATCCTTCCTGCTGCAATGTGGTATTCATATCCAGCTGGATGCGGGATACCAGTTTCTCCTGATCGGAGAGTTCTTCCTGCTTCGCAGAAAGCTGAACGGTCAGACGGTCTGCCCTTTCCCGGGCATCCTTCACCAGGATATCCTGCTGTTTTTCACTGTCAAAGAGTTCCTTCTTATTGAGGTCAATCTCTTTTACCTGCTTTTCCAGCTCTTCCTGTTCTTTCTCGATCCGTTTGGTTTCCTCAGCTGTAGCTGTGATTTTTTCCTTCAGGCTGTCCAAACCGACTGTCACAGAGGTTTCCTCAATGGAGACCTGATGCAGGGTTGCACTGAGACGTTCCTTTTCCTCTTTCAGACTGTCACGCTTCATGGTGAGAGATGCTTCCGCTTCCTTTGCCTGCCGGAGCTTTGTCCCGTTCTCACGGAGCTCCTTTTCAATTTCCTCCATCTCCCGTTTTCTGCCCAGAAGATTGCTCTGGTTCTTAAAGGCACCACCGGTCATGGCACCGCCGGGCGTAATGAGGTCACCGTTTTTCGTAACAATCCGGAGACTGCGGTTATACTTCCGGGAAAGCGCAACGGCACTGTCCATGGTATCGCAGACCACATTTTTTCCAAGGAGAAATTCGACAACGTTCTTATAGGCGGGATCATAATTCACCAGTTCCGAAGCGAGGCCGAGAACACCGTTTTCCCGAAGGACTCTCGGATCCACCTCGCCGCGGCTCTTCACATCACTGATCGGAAGGAAAGTTGCCCGGCCGAGTTTTTCGGTCCGAAGATGATTGATCAGCGCTTTTGCTTCATCGGAATCCTTTGTCACAATATTCTGGATGCTTCCGCCCAGAGCTGTTTCAATCGCAGTTTCAAACCCTGCCTTTACTTCAATGATATCCGCAACCACACCGATGATCTTCGGGTGGCTCTTTTTCATTTCCATGACCTTACGAATACTGCTGCCGTAGCCTTCGTAACGCTCCGCCAGATTCCGCAGGTTCTCCAGACGGGAATCCAGACGGATCATGGACTGGTTCAATCTCTGGATCTCTGCTTTTTCATGATTCAGCTTCTCGGTTGAAGCAGAGAGTTCTTTTTCACAGGTACTGAGCTTCGTACCTGCGGACTTCTTCTGTTCCAGTACAGAGGAAAGTTGGAGTTCGAGACGTTTCTTTTCCTCCGATTCTTTTTCAATCTCACTTCTGACCGCAAGGTAACGGCTCCGAAGCTCCGTTTTCCGAAGGTCAATGGATTCGAGCATGGCATCGTAACGGGCTATCTTTTCCTTCAGCTGTCCGCCAAGACTCATGGTATCTATCATCTCGGTCTGGGCATTGCTGATTTCCTTCCGGAGGGCATCGGCTTCATCCGCAAGTTCCTGCCGGATGGTATCCGCCTCTGTGAATACGCCTTCCTGCCGTTTCTTTTCCGCCAGAATTTCATTTAATTCTTCTTCATATTTTTCAAGAGATTCCTGCCTTTCCGACCTGCGGCCTTCCGCATCCGAAAGGGAAAGCTTAATCTCTTCGATATTCTTCTCCGCTGCGGTGATCCGGGCATCCAGTACACGGATTTCACCCTCCGACCGCTCATTTTCCAGGAGCTTGCCGTTCATATATACACGGCAGGATTCGATTTCCCCGGAAATATCCTCAATCTGCTGCTCGAGCTGTTCATACTGTTCACGGGCTTTTGCATAAGCTTCCAGTGCCTTTTCTTTCTCGGCAACGGTAATATCCAGATTTTCTTTCTCATGCGCTGCCTTATCGGAAAGACGATTTAGTTCAAACAGGAAGGAATTAACCTCCAGAACACGAAGCTCATCACGAAGATTCAGATATTCCTTTGCCTTTTCCGACTGGACCCGCAGAGGTTCGATCCGGTCCTCCAGACCGGCCAGAATATCACTGACTCTGTCCAGATTGACCTGTTCCGTTTCCAGCTGTTTTTCGGTGAGCTGTTTATTCTTTTTGTATTTGACAATACCGGCTGCCTCATCAAAAAGGGCACGACGATCATCCGGTTTATCAGAAAGGATGCGCTCAATCTGACCCTGTCCGATGATGGAATATCCCTCCTTACCGATACCGGTATCGAAAAAGAGACGGGTAACATCCTTCAGACGGCTGACATTTCCATTGATGAGGTACTCACTTTCCCCGGAACGATAAACGCGGCGGGCAATGGTAACCTCCTGGTAATCGATCGGGAGGCTATGGTCGGAATTATCGAGCGTAATACCAACATACGCAGCACCTTGCGCCTTTCTCTGCTCGGTTCCGGCAAAGATGACATCCTCCATCTTGGAGCTACGAAGCTTGGAAGCACTCTGTTCACCCAGTACCCAGCGCACGGCATCCGCAATATTACTCTTTCCGGAGCCATTGGGACCGACAATACCGGTGATACCCTCTTCAAATACAAAATTCATGCGGTTTGCAAAGGATTTGAATCCGCTGACTTCAATGTTCTTCAGATACATAACTGTTTACTCGTTTCGTAGATTTGCAACAATATATTGCGAATTGGTTGTTTGGTTCGTAACAGGTAATCTACCTATTATTTCCTTGGTCGATCCGGCGGCAGATTTTTCAGCGTTTCATGTGCTGCAATCTGTTCCGCCATTTTTTTGGATGCCCCGTACCCTTCTCCTGCCTGCCGGTTTCCGAGCATGCAGGCCACATGATATGTCCGGTTATGCTCCGGCCCGGTAGCATCCAGAAGACGATAGGTCAGGCGGATTTCTCTGGCCTGCGTATATTCCTGTAATCTGGATTTAGCATCATAAAATACAGAACGGCTCTCAATATCCTTCATTAACAGCCGGTTTACATAACTCTCTGCCGGAGGCATACCGCCATCCAAATATACAGCACCCAAAACCGATTCAAACAGATCACACAAAATGGAGGAACGGTTTCTTCCGCCTGTCAGCTCTTCACCATGGCTGAGACTCAGGAACTGTCCGAACCCAAGCTCACGTGTGATCTGGGACAAGGTATATTCACATACGAGGGACGCCCGCATCTTTGTGAGTTCCCCTTCCGTTTTTTTGGGATACCGTTCAAAGAGCTCCTTGCTGCATAGATATTCGAGAATGGCATCTCCTAAGAATTCATATCGTTCATAGGAATCCCGTCCGGCCTTCGGGTTTTCGTTCGAGTAAGATTTATGGGTAAAAGCCCGGATGAGATGCTTTCTGTCATGAAAGCTGTAGCCTATTGCTTTTTCCGCCGCTTCAAAATCCATCATTTCAGATTTCATTCTCCTCCAGACCAATTCTGATTTTTTCACTTACACCGCTCTGTACATAATGCCGGCATTGCCGGATGGCGGAGCGTACCTCGCCGTTTTTGGAATTCCCATGGATTTTCACCACGAGACCCTTCAGTCCGAGAAGCGGTGCGCCGCCTTTATCGGAAGCATCAAAGGCAGCTACGGTTGATTTCAGGGATTTTTTGATGAGAAGGCCGCCAAGCTTTTCCTTCGGACCTTTCATACATGCATTCTTCAATTCGGAGAGGATCATCTTGGAAAGACCTTCATAGAGTTTTATGATCACGTTGCCGGTAAACGCCTCTGCCAGGACCACATCGGTCTTACCGAAGGGAATATCTCTGGCTTCGATACTTCCGGCAAAATTGATATTCGGACATTCTCTGAGAAGCGGCAGGGTTGCCTTCACAAGTGCATTGCCCTTCTCGTCTTCCGCACCGATATTGACAAGACCAACGCTCGGATTTTTTACACCGAGAAGGTTCTCCATATAGATGGAGCCCATCACGGCAAACTGACGAAGCACCTCCGGCTTCGCATCTACATTAGCGCCGCAGTCCAGAAGAAGGGAATGCCCTTCCGTGGTCGGAATCGGCATAACAAGCGGTGCCCGCTTCACGCCCTTTGCTCGACCGACAATAAACTGGCCGCCGGCCAAAACCGCACCGGAGCTGCCGGCTGAAATAAGGGCCTTTGCTTTTCCTTCCTTCACGAGACGGAGTCC
>CACYDN010000170.1 GCA_902773185.1 uncultured Lachnospiraceae bacterium
AATGCAGGTATTTTTGCAAAAAATTACGATGACGCGGAGAGTAAAGCAAAATGGGATGCGATTTTTGCAAAGGCGGATGATCCGGCGGGACTTCTGGCAAAAATCGGAGAAGCAGGGAATGTGAATTGTCAGAAGGAACTGGATTCCCTCTTCAGAGAAATTCTGATCGGCGATTCAAGAGGAAGCTTCTATGACAAAATCGGAATGAAAATGCCGCTGAATCTGTTTAAGGTCGGCGGAAAAACACCTGAGCAGCTTTGGGGTGACAAAGTAAAGGGAATGTCCGAGTATGAGCAGGAAAACTATTATAAAACAATGATCGCAAAGGAGATCCTTACCGGCGACAAAAAAATCGAAATCGACTATTATCCGATCAATGATAAATTTAAGTTTGAAGCGCCGGTAACGCATACGGCAATTCAGTCGGAGGCAGATATGCTGAAAACCCTTCCGACGCTTACGGCTGTATATCAGCTCAATAAAAAGCTGAGAGGGTATCTGACTGAGCTGGAAGCAACGGGAAAGCATGCATCCGAAACTTACAAGCCGTTTATTGCTGCCCTGAAGACCTGCGTTGAAAAGACCAATATCAAGGATGGTCTTAGTCGCAAAACGGGAAATATTAAGGAAGTATTAGATTCTCTGAAGGAACTGAAGAGGGCGTCGAAGGTATATTATGAGAATCATACCGGTATCTATGGCCTGTATAAGGCGATAAAGAGTAATGGTGTAAAGCGAAGAGATACTTCCAAGAAGCTGATGGATGAGCTCCGCTATGATATCGGAAATATCAATCATCTATTCAAGGAAAAAGATTTCCTCTTTGAAAAGGCAAACCCGGCGCCGCCTATAACTGAGGGAAATTACAAGATTGAAAAAATCTGGAATCAGCTGAAGAAAAACCTGGTCGCAAGGGGATATCTTACAGGCAATATGAAGGGTGCTACAGATGAGCAGATCCTGGAATCTTTTGCGGGGGTTGGAACGGCATTTGAAAAGAACAGTAAGATCAGTGCTCTGTCTGAAAAGAATACAAAGATAATGAAGTGTAAGTCGGATATACTGGCGAATTATGATAAGCTCCAAGCAACCGCAAATGCACTCTATACCCCGACAGAGAAGCAGTTGTTCCGTTTAAACAGTTTATACGAAGAAAACCCTGTCGAAGCGGCACAGGAAATCGTGAAAAATCATTACGTCGAGAAGATGAAGCACCATCGCGATGAAGATATCAACCTGGAGATGAACAGAGATAATTTCGAGAAGAAATTCCATTATACAGTAGATGCGCTTCTGAAAAACAAGAATTTTAACGATATCTTTGATAAGGATCCGAAGAACGCTGTAAAGAATTATGAAGAGTTTTTGGTAAAATTGAATAAGGAAAAGCATCAGAAGCTGGCAGCAGAAAACGAATTTTATCGGGATCTGAAGGCAAAATCGCCTGAGAATTTCGAGAAGAGGTGGAATATTGCTGAGGAAAGACTTGCAATCTGGAAGGTGGCATTTAAAGATGAAATGGAAGTCATCAAAAATCAGATGGAAGAATTGAATAATGATCTTTCCGGGCTTGCTATTCGTCCGGTTGAAGCGCATAAAGCAACAAGAGATGCGCTTAAGGATAAATACGCTGAGCTCCTGACAATGGAACTGATCTCGGCTAAGGACAGTTCAATCGGTATGCATATTGCCATGTTCCCGGACCGGAAGGCTGAACTGAAACAGGATGTTATGGAATGCCTTAACAAAGATAAAAACTTATTCGTTATGAGAACTGATGTTGATACTGTACTGGATGAGCAGTTTAAACGAACCGTGAAGGTACGAGTATGCAATCATATTATTGCCAAAAATCAGCCGAAGGTTGTGCAGGCGGCTTCTAAGAAAGAAATCAAGATCGAGAAGCAGCAGGGAAAGGTTATGGGCTGATCCGGTCGGACAAGGCTTGATTATTCATAATCCAACGAATCAATTTGATACGAAATGAATAAGGTCGGACAGGGAAATGATTCTCTGTCCGGTTTTATTTGCGAAGGCGTTTCATACTTGCTGCAATTCTGTACAGAATGTACAAATTGCGTTTTGTACATTGTTTACAAAATACTTTATTAAAAATCGACAAAATGACGTTGACGTTGTCCCATATTTGGGATAAAATAAAGGGTAGCAACATAGCTAAGAACTATTTATGTAAACGGGAGGTATAAAGGTATGGCATTACCTGCTAATATTACGGGTGGAGATAATAATGTACTGTCTATTGCCGCTTCCAATAACAAAGGACTTTTGATCCGCTTCCTGAATGAACAGGTTGAGGATGGTTTTTATGCCCTTGTTATTGACTATCTGAAGGACAGCAACTTCGATCTGAAGAATATGACTGTCGATGATGATGTCAAGGCACAGTGCACAAAGCTTTATGAACTGGGTGAATTCGTTGATGAGAACATCAAAGCGAAGGAACGTTATGAGATCGACGAGTGGATTGAGCCGCTGTTTAAGTTTGTTTACGGCGATATCGATCCGTCCGATATTGACGCATCCATCACTACAACGGGTATCTATCGTTACAGTATCTGGCTGATCTATCTCTATCAGAGAGAGAAGTTTGGCGAGGCAATGCGCCTGATCGGTGACCGCATTGCGCCGCTTCTAATCAATGTCAGCTATCAGATTCTGGAAGATGACGATCGTCCGAAGAACTTTGATAAAGCACTTCTCGGCTATCTGGACCTGATCAATGTCGTTATGGAAATGGGCCTTCCGACATCTCTGGCCAATTCCGAGGCTTACCTCAGCAATCTTGAGGTTCTTTACGATTATGTGGTTGAAGATCCGCATGTGGGCAACGATTACAAGATCCAACTGTCCATCGGTCTCTTCAATACCTTTATTGCCAATAAGGATTACAACAAGGCGTTCGAGTTCTATGGCCTCAATGCCGAATACATCCCGATCGATAACATGGCTGTTTACGAGAGCTTCAAGGAGCTGATCCGCAACGTGAACTCCACGCAGGATACCAGCGTCCTCAGCCGGAACGTGCTGACCGCTATCTCCAAGCAGGAACTCTACAATAAGCGTATCGATTCCCTGATCGTTGAGGTTTCCGCTTTCGTAAAGAAGGTTTATCTCTACATTGAGAATGAACCGGATATGAAGAAAAACCTGCAGATTCTGGGTGCCGGTGCACAGCTGACCGGTAAATCCAATATCTTTGAAGGACTCTATGAATACAACCTTGTATTCTATGAGTGCGGCATCAAGGAGCTTGTAAATTCCGATGTCAGCTCCCGTCCGTGGGAAGAGAAGTATGAGATCCTCGAGAAGCTCTACACGACATTGAATGTTGTATTCGATGGCTACAATGTATATGAGCTGTCCAACAAGATCGAGCATCAGTATGTGGAAATCAACTGGATCAACGACTATGTAAATGCCAATCCTTCCCTTCTGAAGATGTTCTTCAGTATCAAAGAGAAGATCAAGGCATTCAAGGTTCGTAAGAATGCCATCCTTGAAAAGTCCAAGACCAATTACGAGATCAAGCAGATGATCGACGATCGTCAGAAGACGCTTGTATTCATGGCTGCTGAGGATATGATCATCAACGGTCTGAATGGTGGACGCGTTTCCGTGATCAACAACAATTACGATCCGAGAACCGCAGAGCGTTATCTGGTGAAGACCTATGCGGATACCGTTGTACCGAGCAAGTACAGAAAGGCGGAAGCACCGAAGTCCGGCGGTCTGTTCGGCAGAAGCAGTGCACCGCAGATGGATCCCGATTTAAGAAAGCTTCTTGACGATTCCAAGATCGAAGAGATGCTCCTCAAGTCCGAATGGCTGTGGCATCAGTATGAAAATAAGGGTGTTGATGCGCAGACACCGCAGGAAGCTACCTACAGTGTTGTTTGCCTTGTAAAAGCTATTGAGAAGCTTCTTGATAAGAAGGGCGGCCCGACATCAAAGCCGGAGGCAGCACCGAATAAGAAGGTTATCATCACCAAGACCGGTAAGGTTATCGAGCTTTCCGATGAAGGAAATCCGTCACCGACCAGCAGTGTGATCTCCACACCTTCCTTTGTTGAGAATATCGGTAATATCCAGGCAAATCTGAAGGATAAGTCCGAGCTTAACGTTGAGTACGTAAAGGAATATGTGAACGACTGGGTAGAGAGCCTGATGAAGACCAAGTTCGATATGGACACGATGCTGACCATATTTGAGGCGGAAGAGCTTCGGATCAAGAGCTTCCAGGTACTGAAGAAGCTCCGGGCAGATCTCCTGTAAAACGGCTCCGGGCAACAAAATAAGTCATAATTAAATCTGCAGAGATCGCATGATTTCTGCAGATTTTTTTTGGAATAATCATGGGTATGTTGTCATATTGTTAATAATGTTCAAAAATAATACTAAAATTTATTAAAAATTATAAAAATCTATAAAAATACACTTGTGAACAAACTGTGAATTGTTATATAATGAACATTGAATAATTTTTATAAATATGTAAGGAGGATAATCATGAGGGCTTTTATTCACAGAAAGAAAAAAGCATTTGCCATTCTTTTGGTAATTGCCCTTGTCCTTTCCGTGATCAGGCCGGCGGCCTATCGCGTGGCCTCTGCATCCAATGAGAGTGTTGCGGAAGCGGAAAGTGATGAGAATGATGTGACGGCTACTTCAGCCGATGCATCTTATGAGAATGAGGGGTCATCAGAGGATGATTCCGAAAGTACCGATGAAAAAGAAGAAGTTTTTCAGGCGGATCCCGAAATAATAACCGGCTCCGCTGCGGAGGATGTGAATACCGCAGAAGCAGGTATTCCCGCTGAGGCAGATCAAACTGTGAAAACAGGTACAACTGCCGAAGCTGACAAAATCCAGAATGAGGCTGTTACTCTGTTTTCCGAAGTAAAGGAAAGCGGATGCCGCATTACGATCAATGCTCCGGCCGGAAGCCTTCCTTATCCTTCCGATCAGCTTTCTCTTTCCGTGAAGGAAATCCTTCCCGGTACGGAAGAGTACAGC
>CACYDN010000171.1 GCA_902773185.1 uncultured Lachnospiraceae bacterium
CTCGGTCATTTCGTTCCCATCCTGAACATCGTCCAGCGTCGGTGCAATGACCTGAATGATCGGAAGGCCGAATTTCTTAGCAAATTCAAAGTCTCTGTCGTCATGGGCCGGAACGCACATGATGGCGCCCGTACCGTAATCAGCCAGTACATAATCGGACAGCCAGATCGGTGTTTTTGCACCATTCAGCGGATTAATGGCATAGCAGCCGGTGAATACACCTGTCTTCTCCTTATCCGCCATACGGTCGATGGATGACTTCAGAGATGTCTGGTAGATGTAATCCTTCACCGCCTTTTCCGTCTCCGGTGTATACAGCTTGGATGCCAGCTCGGATTCCGGCGCAAGAACCATAAACGTTGCACCGTATAGGGTATCCGGTCTTGTGGTATAAACCGTGATCACCTCATCGCGGCCATCCACAGGGAAGTTCACCTCCGCACCCTGGGACTTGCCGATCCATTCCGCCTGCATTTTCTTAACCTTCTCAGGCCAGTCAAGCTTATCCAGATCCGCCAAAAGCCGCTCCGCATATGCCGTGATCTTCAGCATCCACTGGCGAAGGTTTTTCTTCGTCACATCAGCGCCGCAGCGTTCGCACTTGCCGTCCTTAACCTCTTCATTGGCAAGGCCGGTCTTGCAAGAAGGACACCAGTTGATGGGCATCTCCTTTTCATAGGCAAGGCCGTTCTTGAACATCTGCACAAAAATCCATTGTGTCCATTTATAATAATCGGGATCTGTGGTATTTACCTCCATATCCCAGTCGTAAATGGCTGCAATCTGCTTGATCTGCCGTTTGATGTTCTTAACATTATCTGCGGTAGAAATAGACGGATGCACACCATTCTTAATGGCAAAGTTTTCAGCCGGAAGACCGAACGCATCCCACCCCATGGGATGGATCACATATTTATTATGCATCATCTGGTAACGGCTCCAGACATCGGAGATCACATAGCCTCTCCAATGACCCACATGAAGCCCGTTTGCGGAAGGATACGGAAACATATCCAGACAATAGTATTTGTCCTTCTTCCCGTCATTCACATTGACAGGCTTCTCCTCCCATTTCTTTGTCCATTTAGCCTCGATCAGCTTATGATTGTACTGTTCCATTTTGCTGCTCCTCTTACCCTAAGATTAAGTCCGGCCGGTGTGCCCCACAAGAAGGCCTTTTATTAACAACTACTTACGGATATTCCTTATCGGCCGCCGGAACTTCCGAAATATTATAGCACACTAAGTGCAAAAAACATAGAAAAAAATGCATAGCCTGATTACCTTTCTTAATACAACAGACTGTCCGAAAGAACCCCGTTTCTTTTTCAAGAAACATCCTTTCAGACAGTCTGCTGATAGAATACTATTTTTTGTAACTATTATCGACCTACCGGACAAGAACATGCGCATTTCTCGCCTGCTCTTCCTCCTGACGCTTCTTTGCCTGCTCCAGCTTTTCCTTGATCTCCATCTGCTGTTTCTTCAGGCCGATCTGAACGTCGAAGGTTGCTTTTGCATGTTCAACAAGCTGATTCTTAACCATGTTGCGATATGCACCGTTTCGAATGTGCTCGAGAACGCTCATAGCCTCAAAATTCGGTCTGTATGTCACGAGCTCATTATTCTCATTCCGCGCGGTCTCTACACGGAGAATATCACGATCCCTGAGAAGGCCCGCTGTCTTAGAGAGCAGTTCTTCCTCTCTCAGCACACCGGTCTCAACAGCCATAAGAACATTTTTATTCTTCGGATCCGCGAGAATCTGGTTCAGGACAATTCTTCCAAGCCGTTCATACATCATATCCTGTGTCAGGTAGCTTCTTTCATTTCCGCCCACAAGAACCGTAACAATATCCTTCGGGTTCTCATCTGCCTTCGGCATCGCGATCCTCCGGTAAAATTCATCCGGAAGAAGTTTTAAGAATGACATTTGTTCCGTCCGCAGCGCATTTCGTCTTGCCTCGGCGGAGGCTTCCGCCTTCTTCCATCCGGTGTAGAAATTATCGGGATGAATCGAAGCGAAACTGATAAATACGCGGTCTTTCTTCATCCTCTCAACAGCGGAATCGAAGATTGCTTTGTATTTGAGATCGGTTATGATGGAATGTACGTCAATTGTGCTGATATCCTTCTTGTCAAGCCGATTCAGATAATCCCTGACAACAAATCCCCGCGCCAGTTCATCCGCTGTAGGAGTCTTGCCGAAATCACCTGTCAGAAGCTGATCCGGATTCGTTGTTCTTCCAAGTAGGAACTTGCCCTTTCCACCTGTATATCCTTTCAGAAGGATCACAGCCTGTCTCTGCAGCTGGGAAACCTCCTTAATCCTCGCAATTTCCTTTTTCATGTTTGACGCAAGTACATCACTGGGTGACTCACCCTCACTGACGACATTCTGTACGTTTACATGCGTATCGATCTCACTTAAATCTTTTTCGGCCATTCCCTCCCGTTCATTCACCTGGGAATAAACAGGTTCATCATTTCTGGTGAATTCGTCATATACCGCAAAGATTCCGCCCTTGAACCGGCTGGAAAACATACCGGTGAGATCAAGGATGGATGCATTTGCAAGCGTTTTGTTTTCATTTACGATCATGCTTCCGTTAAACCGGTTGGTAATGTTCCGGTAGAACTGGATCATATCCGCTGTCTTTACCTTCAGGACACCCGCAGAGTTTCCGAGATTCGGCTGATTCGAATTTCTTTCATTCGGATGCTGCGCATTGTATACCTCCTGGAAACGGGCCGCCGAACGTCCGAGCTCTGTAAATGCCTTCTTCAACCGGCGGTCATCCCGATCCGATCCGGTCAGAAGATCCATACAGATCACAAGCTTTCTTTCGATATCAAGAACAGCCTCATCCGCACCGCTCTTTCCGTACTGATCAGCCGCAAGCTTCATCAGCCTCGCCTGTCTCTTCTCGGGGTTTTGCCTTTC
>CACYDN010000172.1 GCA_902773185.1 uncultured Lachnospiraceae bacterium
CCAGCCGTTCGATGCACAGTCCGGGCAGCAGCAGGGAAACCAGCCGTTCGACGTCGGATATCAGCAGAATAATCCGCAGTTTAATCAGCAGTATAACCCGCAGCAGAGCGGACAGTTCAATCCGCAGTATAACCCGCAGCCGAACGGATACTATGATCCGCAGTTTGCCACAAAACAGGGTCCTGCCACGGCAGCACCGCGGGCAAATAACAATGCGAAGTCGGATATTGACGGAGAGACCGGTTGGAAGATATCTATCGGTATCGGTATACTCAATGCGGTTCTGGTCTTCCTTACGACCAGTTTCCGTACCAGATATCTCAGCTGGTGGATCGTTGTAATCCTGATCTTCGGGTTATATGCCGGTTACACGGCCATTCGGGACGGAATTGCCCGGAAGAAAACAGAGCTCCTGGTACTGGGACTCGTTGGCATTGTGATCAATGCATTTGCCTCAGTCGTTTACGTGATCCGAATAGCGGAAGTAATGTTTTAAAAAACATATGTAAAAGGGGGAAAACAAATGGAATACAAAACAGGTGGCGGAGTAATGAATAACAGGTCTGCAGGAAATGCAGGCGGTAAGGGAAAGGTCCATACAGGAAATACGCAGATCCTTCGTGGGGGAGATGGTACCAAACAGGGCGGAAAGGTGAAATTCACGAACCCCTCACAGCCGGCTCCCGGAAGCGATAAGAAGGTTCTGAGGACGCTGCTTTATGCAATAGCTTGTCTTGTTCTTGTGATCATTGCCATGGTCATTAAGGTAAAGTATTTCAGTATCGCAATTTCGGTTGTTCTGGCATTCGGAATCTATGTTGTGTTCGATGCGTTTATGAATGAAAAAGAAAAGAAGAGACATCAGAACTACATGGGCTGCGTTGCGGCAACGCTCATGATTGCCGGTTCCATCGGTCTTTATCTGGCAAAGGTTCTTCCGGTTATGTTTAATCTTTGGCAGGATTAATAAACACTTGGCAGTAAAAGCAAACAGACGGTTTTTTATTTCCGGTTTGATCCGGAAGTCAAATTATATGAGGAGTGAACTAATATGATCAGTGATAACATGAAATGCGGATTGCAGCAGGCTCCTGCACGCTCGCTTCTGAACGCGCTGGGCTACACAGCGGAAGAAATCAAAAAGCCTATGGTCGGCATTGTATGTTCCTACAATGAGATCGTTCCGGGTCACATGAATCTGGATAAGATTGCCGAGGCGGTGAAGCTCGGCGTGGCTGAGGCAGGCGGAACACCGGTGATGTTCCCGGCCATCGCGGTATGTGATGGAATTGCCATGGGGCACATCGGTATGAAGTACAGCCTGGTAACAAGAGACCTGATTGCGGACTCCACTGAGGCTATGGCAATCGCACATCAGTTTGATGCGCTTGTCATGATCCCGAACTGTGACAAGAATGTTCCGGGTCTTCTGATGGCTGCGGCACGTGTAAATGTTCCGACGGTATTTGTTTCCGGCGGGCCCATGCTTGCTGGTCATATTAAAGGACGGAAGAGAAGTCTTTCTTCCATGTTTGAAGCGGTCGGTGAATTTGCTGCCGGCAAGATCACAGAGGGTGATGTAGTAGAGTTTGAAGAAAAGGTTTGTCCGACCTGCGGCAGCTGCTCGGGTATGTACACCGCCAATTCCATGAACTGTCTGACCGAGGTGCTCGGTATGGGCCTTCCCGGAAACGGCACCATCCCTGCTGTATATTCCGAAAGACTTCGTCTGGCCAAGAAGGCCGGCTATGCCGTAATGGATATGCTGAAGAAGAATATCCGTCCCCGTGATATTATCACGAAGGAATCCATTTTGAATGCGCTGACCGTGGATATGGCACTGGGCTGCTCGACAAACTCCATGCTGCATCTGCCGGCTATCGCACATGAGATCGGCTTTGATTTTGATATTTCTTTCGCCAACCCCATCAGTGAGAAGACACCGAACCTCTGCCATCTGGCACCGGCCGGTCCGACCTATATGGAAGACCTCAATGAAGCGGGCGGCGTATATGCAGTCGTTAAGGAGCTCTGTGATCTGGGGCTCATCAACGAAGACTGCATGACAGTTACCGGAAAGACAATCGGAGAAGCGGTAAAACACAGTATGAACCTGAATCCCGAGGTCATCCGGACGACCGATAATCCGTATTCGAAGACGGGAGGACTTGCGGTGCTGAAGGGCAACCTGGCGCCGGACGGCTCTGTCGTGAAGCGCTCCGCTGTTGTACCGGAAATGCTTAGGCATGAAGGTCCGGCAAGAGTCTTTGACTGCGAGGAGGATGCAATCCAGGCAATCCTCGGCGGAAAAATCAACCCCGGTGATGTTGTCGTCATCCGCTATGAAGGTCCCAAGGGCGGACCCGGTATGCGGGAGATGCTGAACCCCACATCCGCAATCGCAGGTATGGGTCTCGGCAGCACGGTAGCACTGATCACCGACGGACGGTTCTCCGGCGCAAGCCGTGGCGCATCCATCGGTCACGTTTCTCCGGAGGCGGCTGTGGGAGGTCCCATCGCGCTTGTGGAAGAAGGCGACCTGATTGAGATTGATATCAATAATTACTCTATCACCCTGAAGGTTTCCGACGAGGAACTCGAGAAGCGCCGCGCGGCGTGGACACCTCGCGAACCCAGAGTGAAGACCGGATATCTGGCACGCTATGCATCCATGGTGACCAGCGGTAACCGCGGTGCTATCCTGGAAATTCCGGGTTCATCAAATATATAATACGTATCTGACAGAAAGGAACATGACTATGCAGCTTACAGGCTCTGAAATTGTAATTGAGTGTTTAAAAGAACAGGGTGTTGATACCGTATTCGGGTATCCGGGTGGTACCATCCTGAACGTTTATGATGAATTATATAAGCACAGCGATGAGATCCATCATGTACTGACTTCTCATGAGCAGGGCGCCAGCCATGCGGCGGATGGATATGCCAGAGCAACAGGAAAGGTCGGTGTATGCTTCGCCACCAGCGGCCCCGGTGCCACCAATCTGGTAACCGGTATTGCAACCGCATATATGGATTCCATCCCGCTCGTTGCCATCACCGCTAACGTAGGTGTTGCACTTCTGGGAAAGGACAGCTTCCAGGAAATCGATATCGCCGGCGTGGTCATGCCTGTAACCAAATACAGCTTCATCGTTAAGAACGTACATGAACTGGCTGATACGATCCGCCGTGCGTTCAAGATTGCAAAGTCCGGCAGACCCGGTCCGGTCCTTGTGGATATTACCAAGGATGTAACCAGCAGCAAGGCGGATTTTACGCCGAAGAAGCCGGAAACCATTAAGCGTGTGACCGATACCATTAAGGAAGAGGATATCGATAAGGCTGTAACCATGATCAGCCAGGCAAAACGTCCTTACGTTCTTGTAGGCGGCGGTGCGGTTGCCTCCGGCGCTTCGAAGGAACTGGCTGAGTTCGTTGAAAAACTGGATGCGCCGGTATGTGATACGTTGATGGGTAAGGGTGCCTTTGACGGAACCAGCCCACGTTACACCGGTATGATCGGTATGCACGGAACAAAGACCTCCAACTTTGGTGTCAACATGGCGGACCTTCTGGTCGTAGTCGGCGCAAGGTTCTCCGACCGTGTGATCGGTAATGCATCCAAGTTTGCAAACGGTGCGAAGATCATCCACATCGACATCGATGCAGCAGAGATCAACAAGAATATTCTGGTGGATGCAAGCATCATCGGTGATGCAAAAGAAATCTTAAAACGCTTGAATGCAAAGCTCGAAGCAAAGAACAGACCGACCTGGAAAAAGGAAATTAAGAAGCTTATGGATGAAAATCCGCTTCAATATGACATGAAACATTTGACAGGACCGGCTGTTGTGAGTAAAATCTATGAGATAACCAAAGGGAACGCTCTTATTTCGACCGACGTTGGACAGCATCAGATGTGGGCAGCGCAGTATTATAAGTTCAAGTCGCCGCGGCAGCTTCTTACTTCCGGTGGTCTGGGAACCATGGGCTACGGTCTGGGTGCGGCCATCGGTGCAAAGGTAGGCTGCCCGAATAAGACTGTCATTAATATCGCCGGTGACGGATGCTTCCGGATGAACATGAACGAAATCTGTACAGCATCCCGGAACAATATCCACGTGATCGAGGTTGTTATCAATAACCATGTTCTCGGTATGGTTCGCCAGTGGCAGACGCTGTTCTACGGCAAGCGGTATTCCAATACCATTCTGAATGATTCCGTGGATTTCGCAAAGTGTGCCGAGGCTATGGGTGCAACCGGTATCACCGTTACCACGGTGGAAGAGTTTGAGGATGCGCTGAAGAAGGCAATTAAGGGCGAGGGTGCCTATGTCATCGACTGCCAGATCGGTATGGATGATAAGGTATGGCCCATGGTTGCACCGGGTGCGGCAATCGAGACCTGCTTCGACAGTGAGGACGCGGTTCCCGGAAAATAATTCAGGCCGGCGGATAGAATATCCGGATGAATTACATGACGGTGTTTAAAATTGATAGTAATATAAACGAAGTATATAAACGGAGGATGAAAACAAAATGGCAAGAGTATTCAATTTTTCAGCAGGACCTTCGATCCTGCCGGAGGTGGTTCTGAAACAGGCAGCAGACGAGATGCTGGACTACAAGGGTTCCGGTCAGTCTGTTATGGAGATGAGCCATCGCTCAAAGGTGTATGATGAGATCATCAAGGAAGCGGAAAAAGATCTGCGTGACCTGATGAAGATTCCGGCAAATTACAAGGTACTGTTCCTGCAGGGTGGTGCATCTCAGCAGTTCGCAGCGATTCCCATGAACCTCATGAAGAACGGCGTTGCGGATTACATCATCACCGGCCAGTGGGCAAAGAAGGCTTATCAGGAAGCAAAGAAGTACGGCAAGGCAAACGCTATCGCTTCTTCTGAAGACAAGACCTTCTCCTACATTCCGGATTGCTCGGATCTTCCGATCTCCGAGGATGCAGACTATGTATACATCTGCCATAACAATACAATCTACGGTACAGCTTATAAGAAACTGCCGAACACAAAGGGGAAGATTCTGGTAGCGGATATGTCTTCCGACATTCTTTCCCAGCCGGTTAACGTAGAAGACTACGGTCTCATCTACTTCGGCGTACAGAAGAACGTTGGTCCTGCCGGTGTCGTTGTTGTGATCATCCGTGAGGATCTGATCCGAGATGACCTTCCGGAATTTGTTCCCACCATGCTGAAGTATAAGACTCAGGCAGATGCTGATTCTCTGTATAATACTCCTCCGTGCTACGGCATCTATATCTGCGGCCTTGTATTCAAGTGGGTGAAGCAGATGGGCGGCCTTACAGCTATGAAGGCACACAACGAGAAGAAGGCAAAGATCCTTTACGATTTCCTGGATCAGTCTGAGATGTTCCACGGCACTGTAGTGAAGGAAGACCGTTCTCTGATGAACGTTCCCTTTGTTACCGGAAACGATGAGCTGGATGCCAAGTTTGTAAAAGAGGCAACAGCAGCCGGTTTTGTAAACCTGAAGGGCCATCGTTCCGTAGGCGGTATGCGTGCATCCATCTACAATGCGATGCCGATCGAAGGTGTTGAAAAGCTTGTACAGTTCATGAAGGACTTTGAGGCAAACAACAAATAACAGATCGTAAACAGTCAATGATCAACCATAATAAAACAATAAAGTACCCGACGGATTTCGGGATAGAAAGCTGAGGAAATATTAAAATGACAAAGGTAACCTGTCTGAATCCCATCGCAAAATGTGGAACAGATCTTTTTTCACAGGAGTATACGGTAACTGATGATATGAGCGGGGCAGAAGCTGTCCTCGTCAGAAGTGCTTCCATGCATGAGATGGAAGTACCGGAGACACTTCTCTGCGTAGCCAGAGCAGGTGCGGGTGTAAACAATATTCCGATCGATGATTATGCGGAAAAGGGTATTGTAGTTTTCAATACACCCGGTGCAAACGCCAACGGCGTAAAGGAACTGGTTCTGGCCGGTATGTTCCTGGGTTCCCGTGATATCGTGGACGGAGCAAACTGGGTAAAGGAAAATAAGGATGATGCAAACATTGCCAAGACAGCGGAGAAGTCCAAGAAGGCTTTTGCCGGACGCGAGCTGGAAGGCAAGAAGCTGGGTGTCATCGGTCTTGGTGCGATCGGTGCGAAGGTTGCGAATGCTGCAACACATCTGGGCATGGAAGTATACGGCTACGATCCGTATGTATCCATTGATGCGGCCTGGAGCCTTTCCCGGACCATTAAGCATATCACCAATGTGAACGAGATCTATCAGAACTGTGATTATATTACAATCCATGTTCCGCTTCTGGATTCCACAAAGGGCATGGTAGGTGCGGAAGCCATTTCCATGATGAAGGATGGCGTGGTATTCCTGAACTTTGCCAGAGATATTCTTGTGGATGAGCAGGCTATGATGGCTGCACTCGACAGTGGTAAGGTTCACCGCTATGTAACGGATTTTGCCAATCCGACAGTAGCCGGACATCCGGGTGTCATCTGCACACCGCACCTTGGTGCATCCACAGAGGAGTCCGAGGATAACTGTGCGGTTATGGCTGTTAAGGAAATCCGTGACTTTATTGAGAACGGTAACGTGATCAACTCTGTAAACTATCCGAGATGTGATGCCGGTGTATGCCAGTATGAAGCACGTCTCACAGTATGCCACAAGAACGTCCCGAACATGCTGACGCAGTTCACAGGTGTGTTTGCAAAGCTGAATCTGAACGTTCCGGAAATCGTTTCCAAATCCAGAGGGGACTGGGCATACACCATCATCGATGTAGACGGTAAGATCGATGAAGATACCGTAAAGGCCCTGGATGCCATCCCTGAGGTTGTAAGAGTAAGAGTGGTAAAATAACCGGGCAGTATCCGAAGTAAAATAAGCATTCCCTTCGGGGAAGGCAGTATGAGAGAATAGAATAAGAACAGGTGATCAAATGAGCGAGAAATTAAGAGTGGGAATACTTGGTGCAACGGGCATGGTCGGACAGCGCTTCATCAGCCTTCTGGAGAACCATCCCTGGTTTGAGGTTGTAACGGTAGCGGCATCTCCCCGGAGTGCCGGAAAAACATATGCCCAGGCAGTGGAAGGACGCTGGAAGATGGATACCCCCATCCCCGAAAAGGTGAAGGATCTTGTTCTCTTGAACGTGAATGAGGTAGAGGCTGTATCCGCAACCGTGGATTTTGTCTTCAGTGCCGTAGATATGACCAAAGATGAAATCAGAGCCATTGAGGAAGCTTATGCAAAGGCTGAGACACCGGTCGTATCCAATAACAGCGCACACCGCTGGACACCGGATGTCCCCATGGTCGTACCGGAGATCAATCCGGAGCACATGGATGTAATCCCCTTCCAGAAGAAGCGCCTCGGTACGGAAAGAGGCTTTATCGCGGTAAAACCCAACTGCTCCATCCAGTCTTATGCGCCGGCTCTTTTCGCACTGAAGGAATTTGAACCGAAGGAAGTTATCGTATCGACCTATCAGGCTATTTCCGGTGCGGGAAAGACCTTTAAGGACTGGCCGGAAATGATTGAAAATGTCATCCCCTACATCGGCGGTGAGGAGGAGAAATCCGAACAGGAGCCGCTGAAGATCTGGGGCAAGGTTGAAGACGGCGTGATCAAAAAATGTGAGGATGGTCCGAAGATCACAAGCCAGTGCATCCGTGTACCGGTTCTGAACGGCCATACCGCAACCGTATTTGTGAACTTCGGTAAGAAGCCCACAAAGGAACAGATCATTGAGAAGTGGGAGAATTACCGCGGGGTTCCGCAGGAGAGAAACCTGCCTTCCGCACCGAAACAGTTCCTGCGTTACATGACAGAGGACAATCGTCCGCAGGTGAAACTGGATGTGGATTATGAGAACGGCATGGGCATTTCCATGGGCCGCCTCAGAGAGGATTCCCTGTTTGATTATAAGTTTGTGGGTCTTTCCCACAACACTGTCCGCGGTGCAGCCGGTGGTGCTGTACTTTGCGCAGAGCTTCTCACAGATATGGGTTATATTCAGAAAAAGTAAACGGAGGAGAACATGGATAAGAAAAAGCTGATTCTCGTTACATCCCCGCCGGCATGCGGCAAGACATTTATTTCCAAAAACCTGGCCAAAGCGCTGAACAATTGCGTATATCTGGACAAGGATGATCTGATCGTTCTTTCCAACCAGGTGTTCCGTGTAGCGGGAGAGCCGGAGGATCGCTCCTCTGATTTCTTCCATAAATGGCTCAGGGATGCCGAATATCTGGCAATCCTGGAGATTGCAATGGATGCTCTGAATTACAATGATACCGTTCTGATCAATGCACCCTTTAAGCATGAGATCCGTGATCCCCAGTGGATGGAGGATATGCGGAAGAAGCTGGCAGAGAAGAACGCGGAGCTTTGTGTGATCTGGGTACATACCGATGTGGAAGTTGTACACCAGCGTATGGTGAAGCGGAATTCCGAAAGAGATACCTGGAAGATCCAGCATTGGGATGAATATGTAGCGACACAGTCCTACGATGCGCCCGAGGGGATTCCGGAGCTCTTCATCTTTGAGAATTCTTCCGAGGAAGATTTTGAAAAGTCAATCGGAAAGGCTGTAAACCATATCCGTGGACGTGAGGAGTTTGGCCACGTTCGGTAATTTGGGCCGGTTGACATAAGACTAGAATTGTTCTGACAGAAGTGTATATGAAAGGAAAATAACATGGCAAAGGTAATGCCTTTTGCAGCCCTGCGGCCCGCCGAAGATCTGGTGAGCCGTGTGGCGGCACTTCCTTATGATGTTTATAACAGGGCAGAGGCGAAAGCGGAGGTCGAAAGAGAGCCGCTTTCGTTTCTTGCCATAGACAGGCCGGAAACGCAGTTCCCGCCGGATTTTGACATGTACAGCGATGAAGCCTACGCTAAGGCAAAGGAGCTTCTCGATGCGGCAGTGAAAAACGGCACTTATGTGGAAGAGGATGCGCCGGCTTTTTATATCTATGAGCTGATCATGGATGGCAGGAGCCAGACAGGCCTTGTGACCTGTGCATCCATTGATGACTATGTATCCGGCGTGATCAAGAAGCATGAGAATACCCGGGAGGAAAAGGAGCAGGACCGCATCCGTCATATCGACACCTGTGATGCGCAGACAGGTCCCATCTTCTTAGCCTACCGCGAGGATCCGGATATTTCCGTGATCATTCACTGCATCCAGCAGGATGAAGAGCCGATTTACGATTTTACCGCACCGGACGGTGTGACACACCGGGTGTGGATCGTGGATGATGAGGCGGATATCAAAGCTCTGATGCAGGGCTTTAGGGATATGCCGAATCTTTATATTGCCGATGGTCATCACCGTGCGGCCTCTGCCGTAAAGGTAGGACTCAAAAGGAGGGCGGAGCATCCGGACTATGACGGAACAGAGGAGTTTAATTATTTCCTTTCCGTACTGTTCCCGGATTCCGAACTTGCCATTCTGCCGTATAACCGTGTGATCCGTGACTGGAACGGTCATACACCGGAGGAGCTTCTTTCCGCGCTTTCCGAAATCGGAACCGTAGAAAAGGCTTCTGCTCCCGTGCAGCCGGCGGAAAAAGGAACGGTCGGTATGTTCCTGAACGGTGACTGGTATCTGTTCCGCTTTGCGGAGGATAAGAGAAACGATGACCCGGTAGAGGGACTGGATGTTTCACTTCTGCAAAAGCACCTCCTTCAGCCCTTCTTCGGAATTGATGATCCGCGTGTGGATAACCGGATCGATTTCGTCGGTGGAATCCGTGGCCTTGGGGAACTCGAAAAACGGTGCGGAGAGGATGCGGTTGTTGCGTTTTCCATGTATCCGACATCCATCGAGGAGCTTTTCCGTGTGGCGGATGCAAACCTTCTGATGCCGCCCAAGTCAACATGGTTTGAACCCAAGCTCAGAAGCGGAATCTTTATCCATCCGCTTTCCTGAAACAGGTTTTTTGATCTGGATCATTTGACAGAAAGTACCTACCCCCGAAAAGGAGAAAACGATGTCAAAAAGAAAAAAGGTTTTTGCGATCAACTGGATGGAAGTGGATGCCCTGGTAAAGGGAAAACACGATGATCCTCACCATATTCTGGGGGCCCATCCCTGTATTGACGACCTTTATGTCAATGTATATCTTCCCGATGCCAAGGTGGTGAAGGTGAAGGACCGGAAGACGGGGAAAACGCATTCTCTTGTTTCCGAGCGCGTTCCGGGTTTCTTCTCCATCTGCATTCCGTCTCAGCAGCCGTTTGATTATACGGTTGAGGCAAAATTTGAAGATGGACATGAAGAGAGCTACATTGATCCGTATATCTTTGAACCGGTAGTGGATCCCATTGATATCAGTCTGTTCAATGAGGGTATCCATGACCGTGTATATGAAAAGATGGGCAGCCACCCGATGGAGGTGGACGGCGTAAAGGGTACTCTTTTTGCTGTCTGGGCGCCCAATGCGGAGCGGGTTTCCGTTGTCGGCAATTTCTGCCAGTGGGACGGTCGCCGCTATCCCATGCGCAAACTGGATTATTCCGGTATTTTTGAGCTTTTTATTCCCGGTGATTTTACCGGCGAAATCTATAAATACGAAATCCGTTCCAAGGCGGGGGATGTATTCATGAAGAGCGACCCCTATGCCTTTTCTTCGGAAATCCGTCCGGCCAACGCATCCCGCGTAGTCTCGTTGGATTATACGTGGAGCGATAAAAAGTGGATGGATGCACGGGACAGAAAGTCACTGGCAGGAAAGCCCGTGAATATCTATGAGGTACATGTCGGTTCCTGGAAGCGGCCGGAGGATGGCCGTGAGTTCTTCGGTTACCGCGAGGTAGCGGATAAGCTCGCCGATTATATGCTGAACATGGGCTACAACTATGTGGAGCTGATGCCTGTGATGGAGCATCCCTATGATCCTTCCTGGGGCTATCAGATCACCGGTTACTATGCACCGACCTCCCGGTACGGCGATCCGCAGGATTTCATGTACTTTGTGGATCATATGCACGAAAAGGGCATCGGTGTCCTGATCGACTGGGTACCGGCACATTTTCCGAAGGATGATCATGGACTGGGGCGCTTCGACGGCACGGCACTTTATGAGCATGAGGATCCCCGCAAGGGAGAGCATCCGCACTGGGGAACCTATATCTTTAATTACAGCCGGAATGAGGTAAAAAACTTCCTCATCTCCAATGCACTCTACTGGGCGGATAAGTACCATGTGGACGGTATCCGGATGGATGCGGTGGCATCCATGCTGTACCTCGACTACGGCCGCGGTCCCGGCGAGTGGATTCCGAATGAATTCGGCGGCAACGAGAACCTGGAGGCAGTTGCCTTTATCAAGGATCTGAACGAAAAGATGAATGAGAAGTATCCCGGCGTTCTGATGATCGCTGAGGAATCCACCGCATGGCCGATGATCACAACACCGGCGCAGGATGGTGGTCTGGGCTTCGACTTCAAGTGGAACATGGGCTGGATGAACGATTTCCTCGGCTACATGCAGCTGGATCCGCTGTACAGAAAGTATCATCACAACGAGCTTACCTTCAGCATGGTTTATGCATACAGTGAGAAATTCATCCTGGTGCTTTCGCATGATGAGGTGGTACATGAAAAGGGTTCCATGATCGGAAAGATGCCCGGCGGCTACGAGGACAAGTTCTCCAACCTCCGTGTGGCTTTCGGTTACATGATGACCCATCCCGGCAAGAAACTCCTCTTTATGGGACAGGAATTTGCCCAGTTTAAGGAGTTCAACGAGTCCGGTGAGCTGGACTGGTCCCTCTTTGAATTTGATGCACACATCTGCGTCAGGGATTATGTGAAGGAGCTGAATCATCTTTATCAGACGGAACCGGCGCTCTATGAGCTGGATCATGATCCGGACGGCTTCTCCTGGATCAATCCGAACGATGCAAATCATTCCCTGCTGACGTTCGAGAGACGCGGCAAGGATGAAAAGGATACGCTTCTCGTGGTATGTAACTTTACGCCGATGGAGCATAAGAACTACAAGCTGGCGGTTCCCTCCGCAGGTAAGTGGAAGGAAATCTTTACCAGCGATGCGGCTCGCTTCGGGGGAGACGGACACAACAACAAGACCATGAAGCAGTCGAAGGAAGGAAAGGTTGACGGAAGAACGAATTATATTTCCATCACCGTACCCGGACTTTCTGTTTCCGTATTCAAGAAAAAATAATGCTCGCTGCAAAGCGGTCATATGAGTTTAGAAAGAAGGTTGACGAAACGTGGCTAAGACGGATATTATATCTGGATTTCTGGGAGCAGGAAAAACAACCCTCATCAAGAAGTTGATCGGGGAGGCTTTCCAGGGGGAAAAGGTTGTTCTGATCGAGAATGAGTTCGGTGAGATCGGCATTGACGGCGGTTTTCTGAAGGAGGCCGGTGTGCAGGTGAATGAGCTGAATTCCGGCTGTATCTGCTGCTCGTTGGTGGGTGACTTCGGCGAAGCCTTAAAGCAGGTTGTTACCGACTATACACCCGACCGGATCATCATCGAGCCTTCCGGTGTCGGCAAGCTTTCCGATGTCATTAAGGCAATCCAGAAGGCTGCGGAGACGGTGGAAATCCATCTGAACAGTGCAACAACGGTCGTGGATGTTACCAAGGCCAAGGTTTACATGAAGAATTTCGGTGAGTTTTTCCTGAACCAGGTGGAGGCCTGCGGTACCGTGGTACTGAGCCGGACCCAGTCTGTTTCCGAGGAAAAGCTGCTGCAGGCAGTTGCACTTGTGAAGGAGCATAATGCCGAGGCCAGGATCATCACAACACCCTGGGATGATATTTCCGGCACGGTAATCTTGGATGCCATGGAGCATAGTTCTTCCATCGAGGACATCATGAAGAACTTCAAATACGATGCCGAAGAAGAGGAAGAGCACGAGCATCATCACCACCATCATGACGACGATGACGATGACGAGCACGAGCATCATCACCACCATCATGACGATGATGAAGAGGAGCATGAGCATCATCACCACCATCATGACGACGATGACGATGACGAGCATGAGCATCATCATGAACATCATCACCACTATGACGAGAACGGCGTTTGCAGCTGCGGTCACCATCATCACCATCACCATGGCCACGATGCGGATGAAATCTTCATCAGCTGGGGCCGCGAAACCGCGAAGAAATTTGACCGTACCGTACTGGATGGTATCCTGCAGAAGCTTTCCGCAGAGGAAGGTGAATACGGCATGATCCTCCGGGCAAAGGGAATCATCCCCGATACGGACGGTGTCTGGATGGAATTCGATCTGGTGCCCGGTGAATATGAAATCCGAAACGGCAATGCCGATTATACCGGCAAGCTGTGTGTGATCGGAAGTGAGCTGAAAGAGGATAAGCTCGCGGAGCTCTTCGGGCTGTAAGGAGTGACAGAGAATGCAGGCAAATGAAAAGGAAATCCCCGTATATGTCTTTATGGGCTTTCTGGGGAGCGGTAAAACAACCTTTGCGACAGATACACTGCTGAAGCAGAATTTTACAGAAGGAAAAAAGAGCCTTCTTCTGGTCTGTGAGGACGGGGAGGAGGAATACGATACAAAAGAGCTGGAGAAGCGGAACATCTTTGTGGAGATGATCACAGAGGAGACGCTCACCAGTGACCATCTGATCGAGCTGGGCAAAAAATATGAGCCGGAAAACGTGCTCATTGAGTATAACGGTATGTGGGAGCTGGACCGACTTTTTAACATCCGTGTGCCCCGCGGCTGGACGGTGGTGCAGGTCATCTCTTTTGTGGATGCGACCACCTTCGACATGTATATCAATAACATGAAGAAGATCATGATCGATGAAATGCGCAACGCGGACATGATCATCTTCAACCGATGCGATGAGAATACCCGGAAGGGAGAATATCGGAGAAGCATCCGCGCGGTGAACCGGCGCGCCATGATCATTTTCGAAAATGAGAACGGTGAGGCGGATACCGGTGAGGATGATGTGGAGCTTCCCTTCGATATTTCCGGTCCGACCATTGAGCTGGCGGAAGAGGATTTCGGTCTTTTCTATGTGGATGCGGCGGAGGAGCCGGACAAGTACGTAGGAAAGAAGATTCGCTTCAAGGCGCAGGTGCATAAACCGTCGAATTATGCGAAGGATACCTTCGTACCGGGCCGGTTTGCCATGACCTGCTGCGCAGAGGATATCGCTTTCGTAGGCTTCAAATGCTACTACAAGGGGGCCAAACGCCTCCATGACAGGGACTGGGTAATCGTAGAGGGTACCATCGGGAAGGAGTTCTATCCGGAATTCCAGGGAGAGGGTCCCGTTATTCAGGCCGAGTCCGTGGCCATGACTTCGCCGGCAGCGGATAACCTCGTTTATTTCACTTACTAAAAACTCAAAAATGTGCATGATTTTGTCCGCCCCGGAGAGGCAGAAAGGACAATATTATGTACAGTCGAATCATTTCAGGACTTGCACTGGGGATTGAGGGGAGCCTCATCACGGTAGAAACGGACATCAGTCCGGGCCTGCCGGGTTTTTCCCTGGTCGGTTCCCTGTCTTCCTCCGCAAGGGAGGCGGGAGAACGCGTGCGGTCCGCCCTTCGTCACACCGGGATCACCCTGCCTGCCAGGAAGATCACGGTCAATCTGGCACCGGCTGACCTCAGAAAAGAAGGCACGGCCTATGATCTGGCCATTGCCGTATCCATTCTGGGGGCGCTGGACATTCTGCCGGAGGAAAATTTCCAACGAAAAATTCTATATTTGGGAGAACTCAGCCTGGACGGAAGTTTGCTTGCCGTGCCGGGTGTTCTTCCTGTGGTTCACGCCGCTGTGCTTTCCGGCGTGACAGAGGTGATTCTTCCGACGGATAACGCGGCGGAAGCTGCCCTGATTCCGGAGGCCAGGGTGTATCCGGCGGAAAGCCTCCAATCGGTGATCCACATGCTGTCCGGTGCCCGGCCGTTTACGCCATATGTGCCGGAGAAGACCGCGGAAAGCCCTATGCAGGCCTTTCATGATATCAG
The DNA here is from genome assembly GCA_902773185.1 of uncultured Lachnospiraceae bacterium. Lineage (GTDB taxonomy): Bacteria > Bacillota > Clostridia > Lachnospirales > Lachnospiraceae > Eubacterium_Q. The sequence goes on from CACYDN010000172.1 coordinate 15,026, forward strand.
AGAGGTGAGAGGGCAGGAAACCCTGAAAAGAGGCATGACACTGGCTGCGGCCGGCTTTCACAATATTCTGATGACCGGAGCGGCGGGCGCAGGAAAATCCCTGATTGCCAAATGTCTTCCGGGTATCCAGCCGGAGATGACGCCGGCGGAGCAGCTGGTGACCACGAAAATCTACAGTGTGGCCGGCCGGATCCGCGACGGTGGACTTGTGACGGAGCGTCCCTTCCGGAGTCCCCATCATTCCATTACCATGTCGGCCCTGATCGGCGGCGGTAACGATGCCAGACCGGGTGAAGTAAGCCTTGCCAGCGGCGGCGTACTTTTTCTGGATGAATTTCCGGAGTTCCGGACGCAGGTGATCGAGAGCCTCCGGCAACCGCTGGAGGACCGGTATGTGACCATTTCCAGAATGCGGGCGTCCTACACGTATCCGGCCAATTTCATGCTGGCGGCGGCAAGGAATAACTGTCCCTGCGGCTATTATCCGGACAGAATGCGGTGTCGCTGCTCGGAGCGGGAGATTATCCACTATAGGAACCGGATCAGCCAGCCGATCATGGATCGGATCGACCTCAGTCTGGCAATCCGGCCGGTCAGCTTTTCCGAACTCACGGAGGAAAGGGACGGCATTTCATCCCGGGAGGTCCGGGATATCGTAACGGCTGCCCGCGAGAGGCAGAGCTTCCGGTACAGAGAGGAAACGTTTACCAATAATTCCGAGCTTCCGCAGGGAAAGATTGAGGCGTACATTCCTCTCGGAAACGCTGAAAAACTGCTTCTCGCGGAATCCTTCCGGAGTGGAGAGATTTCCGCGAGGGGATATTTCCGTATCCTCAGGCTGGCAAGAACAGCTGCGGATGTGGCGGGGGAGGAAAACGTGAAGGAGGAACATATCCGGGAGGCGCTTTTCTTCCGGAATGCATCGGATGCGGAAAGGGAGGCATGGGCATGACAGAACGGGATTATAAAATTTGGCTGAATCATCTCAGTAAGATGCGCATTATGAGAAAACATATACTTCTCGAAATTCTGGGGAGTGCGGAAGCGGTGGCGGAGCTCGGCCCCGGAGATGTGGGGCATCTGGAGGAAAGGGGAACGCTGACACCCGCAGAGGCGGAGGAACTGGTAAAGGACCGGCCGGAGGAATGGCTGAAAAAGCATAATGCAAAATTGGATCAGCTGGGGGTGGCCGTTATGGTGGAAGGAGATCCGCTTTATCCGACGCAGCTTGGGTTCATTCCGGATCCGCCCATTTGCCTCTATTATAAAGGGAGTCCGGAGCTTCTCCTTCAGCCGTCCATGGCTGTGATCGGCTCACGGACGCCCTCCCTTTACGGCAGGGAAACGGCCGGACATTTTGCTTCCCACCTGGCGGCAAGCGGCGTGGTGATTGTCAGCGGACTTGCGGCGGGCATCGACAGCGAGGCACACCGTGCGGCCCTTACGGCCGGCGGGAGTACGATCGGTGTCCTTGGCTGCGGTGTGGAACAGTGTTACCCCAAAGAAAACTATGGACTCTATGACCGGATGTGCCGAGAGGGCCTCGTGATTTCGGAATATGAACCCGGTACGAATCCCTATCCGGCAAACTTCCCCATGCGAAACCGGATCATCAGCGGACTTTCCCGGGGCGTTCTTGTTACGGAGGCAAGGCGGAAGAGCGGAACCATGATCACGGCGGATGCGGCACTTGAGCAGGGGAGGAGTGTATATGCCGTACCGGGACGGATTATGGATCCTTTAAGCGCGGGAACCAATCATCTCATTAAGGATGCCGCGCGTCTGGCGGAGTCGCCGGAGGAGATTCTGGATGAGCTGTTTCCGGAGCTTACAAAGCAGGGAAAAAAGAAAAGGGAGGAGCTTACCGATGAGGAGGCGGCCATCCTGCAGCTCTTTTCTCTGGAACCGATGTTCATGGACGATGTAATCCGGAAAGGAAGGCGTGGGATTGCGGAAACCATATCGATCCTGCAGTCTCTGAAGAAGAAAAGAAGAATACGGGAAACGCTTCCGGGGTACTATATTCTGGAAACAAAAATCTATTCAAAAAGGAAAAATTGACAGCCTGTAATGAGAAAACGGAGCGGGTTAAAAGAAAAAATCAGATAATAATATCTTGCAGAGAAAAGTTTTATGGTGTATTATTTGTGATTAAAGTGCCGTAGTGCGGTCGGATTTTAAGAATCAGGAGTGAAAAATGGCGAAGAATCTTGTCATCGTGGAGTCGCCTACCAAGGCGAAAACCATCAAAAAGTTCTTAGGGAAAAACTACGAGGTGATTGCCTCTGAAGGACATGTGCGGGATCTGCCCAAGAGTACCATGGGTATTGATATCGAAAATGATTTTGAACCGCACTATATTACCATTCGCGGAAAGGGAGATGTTGTCAGCGCGCTGAAGAAAGCGGTAAAGCGTTCCGACTATGTGTACCTCGCAACGGACCCTGACCGTGAGGGAGAAGCGATTTCTTATCATCTGGCAGTTCTTCTGAAGCTGGAAGAAGGAAAGTTCAAGCGGATCGCGTTCAATGAGATTTCCAAGAATGCGGTGAAGACATCTCTTGCCCAGGCCAGGGATGTGGATCAGAATCTGGTGGATGCCCAGCAGGCCAGACGTGTGCTGGACCGTCTTGTAGGTTATAACATCAGCCCGGTGCTCTGGGAAAAGCTCGGAAAACGCGGTCTTTCCGCAGGACGTGTACAGTCGGTTGTCCTGAGACTTCTCTGCGAAAGAGAACGTGAGATTGAAGCCTTTATTCCCCAGGAATACTGGACGGTGGATGTGGATCTTACTGTTCCCGCCCAGAAAAAGCCTGTCGTATTCCGGTATCAGGGTGATATTGCGGATGAAGCGCAGGCAAAGAAAATCTTAAAGGAAATCGGGGAAGGAACGTTTGCGGTAAAAGAGATTAAGGAAACGCACCGGACCAAGAAGGCACCGCTTCCCTTTACAACCAGTACGCTGCAGCAGGCGGCGGGCCGGATCAATTTCAGCACCCAGAAGACCATGCGGGTTGCCCAGCAGCTCTATGAAGGTGTGGATATCAAGGGCAAAGGCAATACAGGTCTGATCACCTACCTCAGAACCGATTCCACCCGTGTCAGCGATGCGGCGGATGCGGCGGCAAGAGAGTATATTGAAAAGAATTTCGGTGCGGATTTTGTGGCGGAATCCGCAGCGAAGGATGATAAGGGCAAAAAGATCCAGGATGCCCACGAAGCCATTCGTCCGGTCGATCTTTCCATTTCGCCGGCCTCCATCAAGGATAAGGTTACAAGTGAGCAGTATAAGCTTTACAAGCTGATCTTTGAGCGCTTTGTGGCAAGCCGGATGAAACCGGCCGTTTATGATATTTATTCGGTTACGGCCGTGAATAACGGGCATACGTTCCGGGCAAGTGCCAGCACGCTTTCTTTTGCCGGCTATCAGAATATTTATACAACAGAGGAAGAAAAGGAAAAGACAGCGGACCGGCTTGACGGGATTTCCGAAGGAGATACCCTTCCGGCCGGTGAAACAAGGGAGAAGCAGCACTTTACCGAACCGCCCCAGCGCTATACGGAGGCGCTTCTTGTCAGAACTATGGAAGAAAACGGTATAGGCCGTCCTTCCACCTATGCGCCGACGATTGGGACACTTCTGAACCGCCGCTATGTGGTAAAGGAACAGAAGAATCTGTTTGTAACGGAGTTGGGGGATGCGGTGAATACCATCATGGAGAAGGCATTTCCCGAAATCGTGGATGTTGAGTTTACGGCCAATATGGAATCCCTTCTCGATCATATCGATGACGGTTCCGTAAAGTGGAAGGTTGTCGTGCGGAATTTCTATCCGGATCTGGATAGTGAGGTAAAGCATGCATCCGAGACGCTCGGCAAAATCCGGATTGCGGATGAGAAGAGCGGTGAAATCTGCGAAAACTGCGGCGCGGAAATGGTGATCAAGTACGGTGCATACGGCAAATTCCTTGCCTGCCCCAACTTCCCGAACTGCCGCAATACCAAGCCGTATTATGAGAAAATCGGCGTAAATTGTCCGAACTGCGGCAAGGAGCTTGTAAGACGCCTGACAAAGAAGGGAAGAACCTTCTACGGCTGCGTGAATTATCCGGAGTGCGAGTTTACCTCCTGGGCAAGACCGGTGGAAAAGAAATGTCCGACCTGCGGTTCCTACATGGTGCTGAAAGGCAAGAAACTTGTTTGTTCGGATGCGGCCTGCGGATACCAGGAAAACATGCCGGCAGCCGATGAAAACTAAGAAAAAAAGTAGCAAAATGGGCGGTAAAAACGTTGGTATTTACCGGATGAATATGTTATAGTGACTATGTATGAGGTTTGATCATGAGTGTGAAACTTTTGGATCGGACGCGGAAGATCGGTAAGATTCTTCGGGATAACCAGTCTGAAAGGGTTTTGTTTAACGATATATGCAGCTGTCTGGGCGGAATGCTCAGGGCAAGCGTCATGGTAGTTTCCCGAAAAGGGAAGCTTCTTGGCGTTTATCTGGAACCGGGAAAGCCTCTTCTGGGCGATATGCTCCGGGAGGAAATTGGGGAAATGATCGATCGGGAGCTGAATGACCGCTTCCTGGATATTCTTTCCGCCAATGAAAACATACCTGTGGAAACACTGGGCTTCCAGACAGAAGAAGGAAAGGAGACGGCGGCCATCGTCCTGCCCATCAGCTGGCGCGGCGAAAGACTCGGAACAACCTTTCTGTATCGGGACGGTAAAACGTTTTCCATTGATGATATCATCCTCTGCGAATATGGGAACACCGTGGTACAGCTTGAAATGCTCCGGTCGGTTTCCGGAGAGGATTCCGAGGAAGAAAGAAGGGCCTCTCAGGCGGAAACGGCGGTGAATTCGCTGACGGTATCCGAACGAAAAGCCATGGGGTATATCCTTAATGCTCTGCAGGGAAAGGACGAGGGTACGGTCGTGACCAGCCGTCTGGCAAAGGATTGCGGCATGACCCGTTCCATTTTCGTGAATGCCATCCAGAAGCTTGAAAGTGCGGAAATCCTGCGTGTGGAATCCAAGGGGATGAAGGGCACACTGATCTTCATCCGAAACGAAGCAATCAGAAACATATTGTGAGTGTAAAACAGGGGTGAAAAAAGAATGACAGCAACAACCATTATTCTCATTGTTATCGGAATCTTAGCGATCCTGATCAGCTTTCTTCTGACCTCCGATGGGGCGGAGAAAAAAGAGGAGGAAGAGGCAGAGAAGCTCACAGAGGGGCTTCGGGGAGAACTGACGGAAAATGACAAGAAGCATCTCCGGAAACTGACGGACAACTATCTGAACGAATACAGCAGAAAGCGCGTGAAGGAATCCGTAAAGGGTACCATTGATGCGAAGATTGAGGAAGAGGTAAGAAACAGCGATAAGAAGATCGCGAGTAAGATTGAAGCTGCCATTGGACAGCTGGATCAGGCCGGGGAAGCCGGTGTTGCCCAGATGAATCAGAACATGGAAGTTCTGCAAAGCGAGATGGACAGAAACAAGAATGAGGTGAACAGCATCTATTCCATGATTTCCGAGAAGGAAAAGGATGTGAAGATCTCACTCAGTCTGATCGATGAGTATAAGGCCGGTCTGGAGAAGATGCAGGCCGAGGTGCTCGAGCTGGAGAACCGCCTGAATACGGCAAGAGAAAATCTTGCGGCTGAGATTGAAAGAGGCGAGGCACTGGAGAAGAGTCTCAGTGAGGCAAATGAAAACTATGCGGCCGAACTCGAACGCGGGGAGGCTCTGCATAAGGATCTCAGCGAAGCACATGAGAATTATACCGCTGAGCTGCAGAGAGGCGAAGAGCTGGAGAAACGTCTGGCGGAAACCGCTGTCAGCACCGCGGATGTAGCGGACAGTCTTTCAGCTTCTCTGGAAAAAGCTGAGCAGGAAGCAAGAGCCATGGAAAAGGCAGCGGCCGAAGCTGCGGCTGCCCGGGAAGCCGAGGCGGAAGCAAGAATGATCGCTGAAGCTGCGGAAGCAGTGGAGGAGAGTGTTCCGGATGCGGTAACCGAAGCTGAAGAGATTGAAGAGGCAGCAGAGGGAGTTTCCCAGGCTGCCGAAGAAGCAGAAGAAGCTGCAATCGAGGCTGCCGAGGAGGCAGAGGCAGAAGCTGAGCTTGCAGAGGAAGCTGCAGAGGAAGCGGAAGAGGAAGCTGTCGATGCGGCGGCAGAGGCTCTGGACGAGGCGGAAGAAGAGTTTGAAGAAGAACTCGAGGATGAGGAAAGTCTCGATGAAATCGAAAATGAGCCGGAAGACGATATCGATGAGGATGATGAGATTTCCGATGAAGAGGAAGATTCTCCTGTAGAAAGCGAAAGTGAAACGGAAGCCGATGCGGATGATGCGGACGACGAGCCGGAAGAAGAAATAGAAGACGAAGAAGCGTCCGAAGACGATTCCGAGACCGAGGAAGAATCTGAAGAGGCGGAAGAAACTTCCGATGAGGATGTTTCCGAAGAAGGGGACTTCGAGGAAGAGGAAGAGTACGAGGAAGAGGAGGAAGAAGCTCCCGAAGAAAGCAAGATCATCGAGCTTCATCCTACAGAGGAAAGCTGGCCTGTAGAGAATGACGGAGCGGAAGAGGGTACACAGGTACTCAGCCGCGAGGCAGAATATGATGACTACGATGAAGATTTCGAGGATGAATTCGACGATGACGAAGTTGCGGGTCTGGACGAAGTGGAAAACCTCGATGAGATCCTTGACAGAGACGGCATCAATATCACCGATGGTGATACGGTAGGCAACGTGATGGAAATGTACCATGCGGGCTTCAGTATTCTGGAGATTTCCAAGGTGATGAACTTAGGAGTCAGCGAAGTGAAGTATGTGATCGATCAGCATCAGGGAGAGGAAAATGAATAGAAAATACTTTTTAAGAGGTGTTGGTGTCGGCCTCCTGATCGGTGTTCTCATCATGCTGGCGGCATTCAAAACCGGTGACTATATAAAGGCCGGCAAAGAAAAAACCACAAAGAAACAGCCGTCTACACAGGCGGAAACAGAAGCAAAGACCGAAAAGGCTACGGAAGCTGTGACCGAAAAAGCTACAGAGGCTTTGACCGAGGCTGTTACGGAAGCCGTGACCGAGGCAACAACCGAAGCAACCACCGAGGCCACGACGGAAGCTACAACCGAGGCTACGACGGAAGCTACAACCGAGGCTACGACGGAAGCTACAACCGAGGCTACGACGGAAGCAACAACTGAGGCTACAACGGAAGCCACAACCGAAGCAACGACCGAGGCGACAACCGAAGCGACCACCG
>CACYDN010000173.1 GCA_902773185.1 uncultured Lachnospiraceae bacterium
ATTTTTCTCTGTTTTCTACTATTAAAATAGAAAATCATGCATCTACTGAGACAAAATAGACAAAAGAAACCGCGTATTTTTGTGAATCATTATTCTTCGGCGATTGAGAACCCTTCCCAGGAAACGCGGAGTTCTGTTGCAAAATCGATCTCGGCATCTGCCATGTAAGAAAACCAGGAAATCGAAGCGAACAGCGGCTTGGCATCGCGGAACCGATTCTCATCCGAACTGTAATACTCGTCTGATGTGATGAATGTTCCGTCTGCCAGTTTATAGGTTGTTTCCACAGATTCTCCATCCTCACCAACCAGTTGATGCTGCGAGGCGATCGTTTCCGTCTTGATTTCCCCCTTCACGAGGCAAAGGCTCATCACCGTATCCATGGATTCACCAAAACCAGCCCTGATGACATCATCAAAAATATAGAAATAAGTATTGCTTGCCGCATCATAATATGCATCAACCGTCTCAACACCGATATCCGGCTCCGACTCTCCGACCTCCGGCTCCCATTTTACCCTGTTCAGGCTTTTTCTGTCCTCCGAAACTTCATAGAACTGGGAATAGGTATACATCCCCGTCCCCTCCATCTTACTCATGATAAGTTCAAGCCGGCCATTATGATCAAGATCCGTAACGGCATACCTCGGTCCCTCTTCGGAATACTCCTCATCATGCCAGGTCGGAATGTTGTTCATGATCAGTTCCAGCTGCTCCTCTTCATCCTGAACATAATCATGAAAATCATTTTCGGAAGTTGTGCTAATCTCAGTCGTTTCGGTTGAAGCATTTTCCTTTGCCCCTTCCGTTCCGGTGTCCGAAGTTGACTCTGTCACAGATTCCGTAACACTATCCGTTGCAATCCCGGTATCATCCTCCGAAGCCGCAGCCGTAGCACTCTCCGTCTCCGTCTTCTGTTCTTCCTTTTTCTCCTTCCCACAGCCCGTAAGACCAAAAACTATCGAAGTAAGAAGAAGTCCAAGTATCCATTTCTTTCTCATATTACTCTCCGTATATTTTCTGTAGACTGTCTAACCGGCAGACTGCATTCTCCAAAAGGAGATCCGCAATGGTGATCGCCGTCATGGCCTCGACCACAACACACGCCCTCGGACCGATGATCGGATCATGCCTTCCCGCAATCTGAATCTGTGTATTATTTCCGTCCCGATCCGTTGTGTCCTGCGAACAGAAAATGGATGGTGTCGGTTTGCAGGCCGCACGGATCACGAGCTCGTCCCCATCACTGATACCGCCCAACACGCCGCCGGCGTGATTTGTCAGTTTTCCGATATGTCCATCCACCGATGTAAAACCATCGTTATTTTCGGAGCCCTTCATGCCGACAACCCTGAAACCGTCTCCGATTTCCAGTCCTTTTACCGATCCGATGGAAAAGATTGCCTGTCCCAGCTTTGCGTCCAGTTTATCAAATACAGGCGCTCCAAGCCCTGCAGGAAGTCCCTTGACCCGGCATACAATCTCACTGCCGGAGGAATCCCCATCTGCCATAAGACCTTTCAAATAATTCGCGGCGGCGGCGGCTGCCTTAGCATCCGGCATATTAAGCGGATTCCGGCTTATCTCTTCCGGATCGAAATGCTCCGGCGAAACCGATATTTCACCGATTCTGTCGATATAAGTCAGGAATTCAATTCCGAAAGCCAAAAGGAGCTTCTCCGCCACAGCACCGGCAGCCACACGACCGACCGTTTCCCTGCCCGAAGACCTTCCGCCGCCGCGCCAGTCCCGGATTCCGTATTTTTGGTCAAACGTGTAATCCGCATGCCCGGGTCTGTACTTTCCGGCAAGCTTATCATAATCGGCAGAATGCTGATTTGTATTTCTGACAAGCAAAGAGATAGGCGTTCCTGTGGTCATTCCCCCAAAAACGCCTGATAAGATTTCTATTTGATCAGCTTCCTGTCTGGGTGTCGTAAATGCCGAGCTGCCGGGCTTGCGTCTATCGAGCAACTTCTGAATATCCTCTTCCGAAAGAGGAATTCCCGCCGGACATCCGTCTACCACAGCACCGACCGCCGGACCGTGTGACTCTCCCCAGGTAGTGATTCTGAACATATTTCCAAAACTTGATGACATAATTCCAATACTACGCCAGTGCCCTCGGATGTGTCCTGTCATAGACCTCTTTCAGACGACTGGGCTTTCCTTTCAAATAAATCTGGGTCGTTGAGATATCCGAATGACCGAGCATCTCCTGTACCGACCGAAGATCCGCGCCGTTGCTAACCATATGACTGGCAAAGGAATGACGGATCATGTACGGCGTAATCTCTTTTTCTATGCCTGCTTTTCTGGCATAGGACTTGATCAGTTTCCAAAATCCCTGCCGGGACATTTCCTCGCCCTTCAAATTAGTGAAAAGGTAATTCGAGTTTCCACAGATTTTATCACGTACTTCATTCAGATATCTCTCAAGAGCTGCCTTGGCTGCATTCTCAATCGGGATCACCCTGGATTTTGCTCCATCATGACATTCCACAAAGCTCATAGACAGATTCAGATCCTCATACTTCAGAGATATTAGTTCCGTAACGCGAAGACCTGCCGCATAAAGAAGTTCCAGCATTGCCTTGTCACGAATTTCCTTTGGTGAATCACCGGATGGCTGCTCCAAAAGAAGGCTGACTTCCTCAATTGTCAAAACATCGGGAACCTTTTTTTCAACCTTGGGAGATTTAATATCGGAAGCCGGATTATGAGAAACGATACCTCTTTCCAAAAGAAAAAGGAAAAAAGAACGCAGACTGGCAATACTTCTGGAAACCGTTGCCGAACTGAAATTCTTTTTTTCCATATCAAGAACAAACGAACGAACCTGTGTCTGATTCACATCAGAAACACGGGTTACACCGAAAGATTCCATATATTCAGAAAAATGCATCAGATCTCTTTTATAAGACTGAATCGTATTTTTGCTGCTGTGTTTCACATCAGCCAGATACGTCAGATATAAACTGACTTCTGCTTCCATCTCTTCCCCTCATTGATACAGGTACCATGAAATATCAGTATAATACCCCCTAATACTGAATATAAGAGCCCTGTACTGGTTTCCATAATCATATTACAGTATAGGGGTAAATTGACATAAAATCAATACCTGAATTTTTGAAAACATTAGACAAATAAAGGGTTTTGACCGTTTGACACAATATTTTGCGTAACAGAAATCTGACATTCTCTAAATCTTGTTGATGTGTTCGACTATTTTTTTTGTTTTCATATCCCTGTATGCAAGGATCGCAAGGATGGTTTTTGCATCGCAAAGCTCTCCTCTGTAGATCATTTGACATGCTTTTTCAAGAGGAACATG
>CACYDN010000174.1 GCA_902773185.1 uncultured Lachnospiraceae bacterium
ATTATATGAGGACAAAATAATGTGGATCAGAAGATATGACAGCTTCACCGTCAGTTCGAAGCATGGTCTGGGCGTGATATTCAATAAGGTTTATAGCAGAACATATCCGGTTTATGATATTTTGCCGGATTGTACTCATATTCTGGACGATGTAGATTGTATAATAACTGAAGATTCTAATGCCGGTTATGAAATGTATAAGGCAATTGCTGAAAAAACGCATACCACATGCATTTCCGCAAATGGCAAGTCAAATATCCCCGGGATGCTCATTGACAACGATGGAAGCAGAATTCTTGTCATAGGAGACAATAAGAGCTATCCCGTATTTATAATATCAAAACAGTCTGAGAATGTGTTGGAAGAATCGCTCACACGATATCTTTTACTTGGAATACGTGATATCTTGTCGGAGTATGTTGAAAAAGAATGTGCGATTTCTGAAGTATAAAATCGTCGCATAAAGGAGTTTGGAAGGGAAATAACAGAAAGTAATTTTCTTTGTGAAAAAGAATCAGGCGCAGTCATTTGCTATAAAGTAAATGACTGCGCCTTTTGTTTTGTTATTCCGGTATTTCCGGTACTTCATCCTCTTCGAAGCTTTCTTTTCCGAGTTCTGTGATCCGGGTATTTCCGGCTTCACCGTACTGGTAAAGCTGATCAAGGAATTCAATTGCGATCCTGATCTTGGTACGGAGAAGGTAGCCGCCTTTTGATGCAATGGAAAAGAGGGTATCCTTTGAGACGGCAGGGTTCCAGTCGTATGCCTTACCGTGGAAATCCTGCAAACGCAGGAGGATCTGTTCAATCTCTTCTTTTGTCAGAGGTGCCAGTTCGTGTGCTTTCTCAATCTGGCTGATGCAGTAATTTGCAGCTGTAAGCTGATCTGTATCTTCGGCGAAAGCGTCGGCCACATTCTGGATATCCTGTTTTTTGTCTATGACATCTTCAATGTAGGAAGCACTGAAGGCAAGTAATGAAAAGGTGGCTTCAAGACGTGGGTCGGGTTTCAGAAAACGTGACATCTCGCGATAGCTTCTGGCACGGGCCTTCTTACCAAGACGGCCGATCAGTTCTGCCTCATCGAAGAGGATCACCCAGCCGTCATAGCCTTTTAACCTGAACAGATGGCTCATAAAGTAGAAATAATCCATTGCATGCTTTGTCTTGCTGAAGGGGACATTATATTTTACCGTGTTGCCGTAAATTCTTTTATAGCTCTTTTTGATAAGGGCAGGGGAGGCAAAGTCGCCCTCCAGATCTGAAAGAAACATATATTTTTCATCATCCGAATTGGTGCCGAGATAGGCTTTCAGTAGATAATAGAGCTTGTCTGTATCCAGTTCCTTTGCGGCGTAGGCAGACATTTCCGCGGAAAGAGAACTGTTCGGCGTCATTTCTTCAAAGATTTTCGTGATTCCCGGTTGGGATGACTTCGGGAGCCAGGTATTTGCCATGAGCTTCTGATAAAGCTGGTATGGTTTGTCGATCGGAGTTTCCTTACCCAAAGGAAGCAGAGAGACAACCATATTTGCGTTTGTCGCGTGGCTGAACACAGAGTTCAGAAGATGGGTCTTTCCTTCGCCGTAACGGCCCAGGAAGATCATTCCGTCAGATTTGCCGGACTCGGTAACCTTATCAAGTCTGGAGTTGATGCGCCGGGTCATGTCCGGCCTCGCTTCGGAGAAATAAGCTCCGACTGCGCGGGAAGGAACGCCTGACCTGAGCGCCTCGATGATGTGCTTTGAATAAAAATCAGTCATGAAGTCCTCCTTCTATTACGGCACGGTTGATCAGATAGGGAAGCCCTATACCGCCAAACTCAGTGCGGTCTTTCAGAGATGGGAGTTCGTCCGGCAGCAGTTTATGCAGGCTTTCGGAAAGTGCAGGATCTGTGAAGAGCAGTGTTTCGTACAGTCTGTCGGCCATTTCCAGAATGACGGTATCGTCATAAAGCTGCGATGCCAGAAGATCCAGATCCAGAATATCTGCAAACCGGTTTATACGCTGACTTACAATCTCAGTCTGGATACGGAACCAAAGCGCCTGATAGGATTTGATGCCGCGGCTCTCATCATCGATCAGTTCCCGGTCAAAACAGAGTAGAAAAAACAGATATTTCATCGAGTCAATGTCATCGATCAACTGTCGGAGACTTTCGTAAGTATCTTCTCTGCGGACTTTGCCATAGCGGACCAGCTCTGATTGTGTGCGCCCAAGCAGGATCTCCATATCGTCTATGGTAATGAATATCCCGGCAAATCCCGCGAGGTGAACTATCTCGCCAAGTGAGCGCAGCATATGACGGGCGTTGTATTTTGTGATCCGGACAGGTGAAAGACCTGCAGCACGAAGCTGTGTGAAGCGGATGGTTTTGTCACCCTTAAGGAAGGCATACAGGGTCTCGCGTTCACTTGCTTCGAGCGTTGGGTGCCCAAGCAGATCGCCTACGAGCAGAGAACAGCAGAGGGCAAAGTTGTTATCAAGGACAGGGTTCTTTAGGAAAAGCTCCCGGAGATAATCCCTGATGGTATTTTTGGTCAGCGCATCGCCCTTTCCCTGTTCCGCCAGGTAGTCGATCAGATGCTGCCCGTTGGGGATCATCGACGGGTCATAGTTCATTTCACGGATAATGGTATCCCGAAGCCCCGCAAGTATTCTGTCGATATTGCACTGCCGGAGGATCTCCAGATAGATTTCCCTGAAATCACTCAGCCACACATCCTTTGCGGAAAAGGATACTCCAAGGAATCCGGAGGTTTCGGCTTCGGAAAGCAGCAGTTTTCCGTAATGCGTCTTGCCGCTTCCGGGACGGCCGGTCAGAAATTTGATCTTGCTGGCACCCTCGGGAATATAGGACGTAAGGTATTGCTCCTTTAAAAACTGAACCAGGAAATCGCTTCCGACGCTGAGCTCCCGAAGTACGGCAGGGTCTTCTGCAGGTTTTCCGGTCATGAGAGCGGTCATATCCCGGGAAGAAAGAAGTGTATTATTCATTGTCCTCACCTTTACGTATAGTAGATAATGTTTCGATATAGGATTCCACACCGGAACTGTTTAATACCCGGATGCCTTTGCCTACCCGGCTTGGCCCGAAGAGGAAGCAGCGGCCGTCCTTTGCAGTGAAGGAATCGCCGAGTTCATACATTCTGGCAAGATCAAAGGCGAAGGCCTGCATGTCATATTCTTTTCTGGCTCTGGCCATGGGTGTAAGTATCTTGTAGAGCTTGGTGAGGGGGATGCTGGTGCCGTCTCTCAGTCCGTCCTTCAGACAGCAGAGACTGTATGCCTCTGCCAGCTCATTGGCAAAGGATATATCATTGAATTTCATTTTATAAAGCTTTTCACGACCGTTGTGAATGGTTTCCGCAATATACGAAGGACGGAAGCTTGGGCTTTTCTTACGGTTGATCCATACTTCCTCGGAACGTTCATCATCGCCGACGATCCGGACTTTATAGGGGAAAACTACATAGACGCCCTGACCGCCTTTTACGTCGACCCCGCGGTTTTCCAGCTCCTGAACGAGATCTTTCGCAAATTCACCATTTACGAAGTAGGATCTGGTGTCGAAGGCATCAACGGCTTCGGATGCGGCTGAAGTCCGCTCAGCCAGCAGAGCTCCGGCTTCGGATAGCTGTGCAAGTACCTTTTTAAGGTCAGTAAGATCACCAGTCATAATATCCTTCTGTGCCGCTTTTTGAAGCCGGGACACAGTGTTGGCAGAGGCCTTAAGATCGGACATCTTTCCGGTGGTTTCCTGGTAAAACTCTTCGTAATTCATTCTTTTTCTCCTTGTTTATTCATGATATAATGACAACATTGGAGTAATTTTATCAGACACAGGTTGTTCTTGCAACCGGACATTACGGATTTATGAAGGATACAAAAGGAAAACTGTATAAGTGGCAGAGAGAATGTCTGGAGGAATGGGAAGAGCATGGCTTCCGCGGGATCGTGGAGGCAGTGACCGGTTCGGGAAAGACAAGACTTGCCCTTGCGGCAGTAGAGAGGTTACGGGCGGAATTCCCGGAACTGCAGGTTCGCGTTATCGTGCCTACCATTGCGCTTGCAAACCAGTGGCTTCTGGCACTTACACATTCAGCGGCTTCTGCTTCGGATCGTCCGGCTCTTGTCGGCGGGGGAAGACATGCGGATCCAGATCGAAATGTCCTGGTCTATGTGGTGAATTCGGCACGGGAATTGCTTAAGAAAGATATTCGGCGGTCATTTGCGCTTGGGAAGCATGTTTTGCTGATCTGCGATGAATGTCATCACTACCAAAGCAGGGAAAACCGGAAAATTTTCGGTTTTCTGGACGGAGAGCCGGGATTGGAAAAGGGGCAAAAAGAAGCGCCTGAGGAGACTCGTTCTTTCTATACCTGCATGGGACTTTCCGCTACTCCTTTTGAAACACTGCATGACGATGTGCTGATCCGTAATCTCGGACCAAAGATCTATTCCTATAAGCTGCGGGAGGCTGTTGCGGACGAAGTGATTTCAAAGTATGTCATCTTTGAAACAGCGGTAGATTTCCTGCCTTCTGAGGCGGAGGCTTACCGGATCGCATCTCTGGAAGTGAGTCTCATGTACGCCCGTATGCTCGGCGCCTACCCGTCACTTGAAAGGCTCGTCGGAACCCCGGCCTTCCTTCGTGCCGTTGCCGCGGAGGCATCAAAGGCAGATATGGATCCGGATAATCCGGCCGCAGCCTGGCTTCTTGCCACATATTCCAGAAAAGAAATCAGTGTCCTGGCAGAAGCGCGTATTCGCTGTGCATATGATCTCATTGAAAGGCTTCGGCCTGATGACAGGATTCTTCTTTTCTGTGAGCGGATAGAACAGGCTGAGTCTTTGTACGGCCTGCTTTCCAGAAGATGGGGTTCACAGGTTTCGATTTATCATTCCGGCATGGATGGAGCTGCCAGAACCAGGGTGCTTCATTCTTTTAAAGAAGGGGATGTCCGTATTATGGTCAGCTGCCGGTGCCTTGATGAGGGCGTAGATGTCCCTGATGCGAACATAGGTATCGTTATTTCCGGTACTTCGGTCCGACGCCAGCGTATCCAACGTCTGGGGCGGGTGGTCCGAAGCTTCAGGGGTAAGGATATGGCAGCCCTTTATTACATGTATATCCCGGAGTCTTCTGATGAATCCATGTATCTTCCGGAGTCTGAGAACGCGGAAATCCTTACGGAAAAAGAAGACAGACAGATAGCTCTTTTACGGTATTACACGGACGAAAAGGAGTTTTCGAATGAAGTATATGAGTACGCCGCGCTTCAGCTTCTTGATGAGTATGAGAAAAAAGGAATGAGCAAAGAAGTGCTCGCTGAAATAAGACGTTGTCTGATTGAAGGGATTGCACGGGCAGATTATCTCCTTGATGAAGAGACCCTGATTTCTAAAGTGGAAAATTCCCGCAGCATGCATGAGAGAAATTACTGGAGAGTAATGAAACAGATGAATGCAAAGAAAAAATAAAAGAGTAGTGAGACGGATGAATGCAAAGGAAATATAAGAGATTATGAAGTGACGCTCCGACAGATCTGAATCCTGCAATAGGAAGAATAGTCGTATTGGAAGAACATGAACGAAAAAGAGTTATCATCGTGGAGAAACACGTAATATGCCGAATGTTTCAAAAAAATACACTTAAAAATATTAATCTTCATTAATCTTCATAATTCTTCATAATTGTTCATGATTCATGAATAATTATGATTTCTTCATAAATTGTCATATTTTTTTACGATTCTTCATAAAAAGAATAACATATCTTTGCCTGATAGTAAACTGAAAGATTCAGGTTTTCCCGAAAACTCCCTTTTGTAATTCTTTCTTTCACTCAATGGCTGTTCATGATATAATTACGCCGATAATATTTCCTCCATTTCCAGGAGATGACATATGAAATCATTTAATACAACAGTGGTATGCATACCGGAAAAACAATATATGGTCGATCTTACCGAACGGGTGAAAGAGATTAAGCCGATGCATGATTGGAGGATATTTTTATGCCCTACGAATTAAAACCCAGTGAGGAACTTCAGGAAAAAGAGAAGAAGAATGCAGCCGACAGAGAAAAAT
>CACYDN010000175.1 GCA_902773185.1 uncultured Lachnospiraceae bacterium
ATCAGATTTGTCAGATTATCGTCCGCATGCATCATGATGATGGCGAACGCATCATCGCCCACCCGGCAGACATAATCCGTCGACCGGAACATGTTGAGAAGCTCTTCCGCCGTATTCGACAGAATCCGGCTCATCTGCTCAGGACCGCCGGTTGCCCGGAGATCCTTGTAGTTATCCATATCCACCAGAAGGAGCGCCGCGGTTTCCATATCCACATTCCGGAGAAGATAATCGTAGCCCTTGCGGTTGTAAAGACCGGTCTCCTCGTCGTGGGTTGCTTCGTAGGTCAGCTTTTCCTTCTTTTCCGCATTTGTCCGGAAGATCAGATTGTAGGTTTTCGCCAGGAAACGCACCTCATACGCACCGGTCGGATCGATTTCCTGTTCACTCCGGATTGTTTCGATGCATTTCCGGAGAGGCCGGATCATCAGGAAATAGGAGAAAAGTACCATCATCAGGAGAATCACGATCAGCACCACCGTCAGGGCATGCTCGATCAGTTCCTGTACCTCGAGATCATTCTCCGCATTTGCCTCTTTCCGGTTCAGCTCCTTATTCAGCTCATTCAGGCACTCTTCCATATGGTCGGCGATAGATTCCTTCTTTTCCATGTATGCATCGCCGTAAACCATTTCCACCGCTTTTTTCTGCTTTTCATCCGCAGAAAGTGCCTCATCCTCCGGCGTCAAAACCGTATTTTGAATAGCTTCCGGATACCGGGAAATGTCCTCCTCGCTGTACTCGACCGTAAGTCTGGCCGCATAGTATTCCTTTTCCATGAGCTCCATGGAATCGTCCAGTGCACTCCGGAGCTTTTGAACCGCTGCACTGCTCCCCTGCGTCCGCTCCAGATTCTGCATGGCATGCTCTCTTCTCTGGATCACATCCGCCTCATAGAAGTAATTATCCAGATACTCCTTCTCGCCGGTCACCACAAAGCTTCGGATCTGCTCCGTCAGATAATCCGAGGCCCTCTGCAGATCAAAGGAATGCTGTCTGGCGCTGTAGAGCTCTCTGGTCGCATCCTGGCTTTTTTCCGTCAGACGAGTGGTTCTGTACATCGCAAAAAACAAAACTCCGGATGTGATCAGTGCCAAAATAAACATGATCAGATTCAGTTTTTTAATGGATACCCCGCGTTCCCTCAGCTTTTTCATACGTTCTCCCTTTCACCGGAATTTCGTTCCTACATTTCCATGGCAATATCATATACCTTCGGATTCAGTTCCTTCATAATGGCCATATGCTCATTCAGAAGATCGATATCCCTGTCATAATCCTGATGATAATACTTCATCAGATTGAGATAAGCCCAGGCCGAATTGGCGTCCGGATAAACCGTTGCCTTATAGAAATACTCTCTGGCCAGACTGCTGTCAATATATTCCCGAAAATGCACGGTTTCTTTCGTTCCACGTACTTCGCCGGTCCGGTAAAACAGGCCCAGACGGTTCGCTGCGTAGGGCTCATAGCGGTCCGCTGCGATTCGGAGCCACCTGAGATACCTTTCCAGGACCGCAGCAAGTTCCTCCTGCTTCCCCTCTGCCGCAATTTCAATAATCCGCTCCGCTTCGCGCGCCGCCAGATTGTTGCAGGCATATACATAGCCGGCATCTGCTGCCGCTTCAAAAAACCGGATTGCCGCTTTTTCGCAGGCATCGGAATCGGAAAAGTCCGTTTTCTCCGGAATCGTCTCTTCCTCCGCAGCTCCGGCTCCCAGTTTTGCCAATAATTCGTCCGGAAGTCTCTTCTCCCATACCGGTAGAAGTGCTGTCCTGACAGCCTCATCCTTTGCCGCCTCCTGCAGGATGCGTCCCAGAAGATTGATCGCGCCGGGCGCTTCCACCGCACCGAGACAGGCCGCAGCAAGCTCTGCAGCGGTGACCATTCTTTCCGAAAGGGACATCCGGTCGATTTCCGGAATCATTTCACAATCCTTTAAGTCCGACTCGCGCCGGTAATGCACCAGATAATAGGCAATGACCCAGCAGGCTTCGGGATAGGCTCTGCCCGATTCCTGCCATGTACCGTCCTCCGATACCGAAAGGCCTGCCGCCCGAAGATAGAGGCCGAACGCCTCCCGCATTGCATGCCGGTTCATGACCTTTTTATAGAAGAGCATGTCCCCGTACAGCTTCAGGCAGACTGTATTTCCCTGCTCCGCCAGATAGATCACCTCTCGTTCTGCCGTCCGCGAGGATACACCCGCCTTCGCCAGAACCGCTTCCGTATATTGTTTCAGGTCGTCCTGAAATGCGTTATCAAAAATCAGCTTCACCGAAAAGCCTCCTTCTGTTCATTCATATCCTTGTAATTCTATAATTTGTTCCCGCCTTCCATTATACTTTTTTCTTTCCTATTAAACAACCGGAAAGACTACAAAAATGACAACAAAATCCAACCGACGCACACACAAAAGTGTAGTAAAATTGTCTATATTATGGTATATTATTATTTGGATGTTTATAACCCGTTTCCTAACGGGGAAAGGCCCCCTACTTTTCGGAAGGAGCAGACGAACATGATAAACAGAATGTCTGAACAGGAATTTGTAGCTTCCTTTGATGAAGCACTGACCAACCATCATCTGATGGTCTACTATCAGCCGCAGATCAATCACGAAACCGGCCGCATGGTCGGTGCCGAGGCACTGCTCCGCTGGCGCCATCCCGCCAAGGGTATGCAGTATCCCGCCGACTTTATCCCCGTCCTCGAAAAGAATAACCTGATCTATCAGGCTGATCTTTTTGTATTTGAAGAGGTTTGTATTTTGCTCCGGAATCTTCTGGAAAACAAAAAACCCGTTGTTCCCATTTCCGTCAACATGTCCCGCTATGATATCTACGGACATAGTTACGTAGCTGACATTGAGACCATCCGGAAAAAATACGACATTCCGGTCAAATACATCCGTGTGGAAGTTACGGAATCCTCCGCCATCGGCGGCATGGAGCTGATCACACGCGTAATGGATGACCTGCACCGGGCCGGCTACATTGTTGAAATGGATGACTTCGGCAGCGGTTATTCTTCTCTCGGCGTTCTGAAGGATCTTCCCGTGGATATGCTGAAGCTGGATATGCGTTTCCTGCAGGGGAATATCGGCGGCCGCGGCGGTACCATCATCAATTCCATGGTACAGATGTGTAAATGGCTGAATACCACTGTAATTGCCGAAGGCGTAGAAACCCAGGAAATTGCCGATTTCATGAAGACCATCGGCTGTAAATATGTGCAGGGATATCTCTATGCAAAGCCAATGCCGCAGGAAGACTTTTTGAAGTATCTGGCCGAGACCGACCACGAACCCATGGATGCTGCCTCCAGACTGATGGATACCATGAATAACATGAACTTCTGGAATCCGGACTCCCTGGAGAATCTGATCTTCAGTAACTTTGTAGGTCCTGCTGCAGTCTTTATTTACGAAAACGGCAACGTGGAAATCCTCCGCGTCAATGAAAAATATCTGAAAGAAATCGGCATGAGCCGCACGGAGCAGGAAATCCTGACGGAAAACCCGTGGGAATGCACAACGCCCAAATGCCAGGAAGAATATACGAATGCGATCAATAAAGCGATTAAGACACGCGATGAGGTCACCTTCGAATGCTGGCGGACCATCTGTTCCAAGACCTGCGGAGAAAACAAGATCTGCGTCAGAAGCACGATTCGTCTAATTGGCGAAGCAAATAACCAGTATCTGTTCTATGCTATGGTGCAAAATGTTACGGCCGAAAAGGAACGGTATCGACTTGCGGAAGAAGATGAACGCCGTTTCAAGAGCGCCTTCGAGCATGCCAATGTCTATGCCTGGGAATACACCATTTCCACCCATGAAATGCGTCCCTGCTTCCGCTGTATGCGTGACCTCGGCCTTCCGCCGATCGTTAAGAACTATCCGGATACAGCTATCGAAGCCGGCGTCTTCCCGCCGGAGGTTGCGGATATGTACCGCGAGCTTATGAAAGAGATTGATAACGGCCGGACCGATGTCGATCTGATCATTCCGCTTACGGTAGGCCGTATCCCCTTCCATGTGCGTTATACCACGGAATTTGATGAGAGCGGCAGACCGCTCAAGGCCTACGGTTCCGCAACACTCGTTGTGGATAATCCGGCTGAAACACCGGCTGAATAAAAGCAGAAACAAAAACGGAGCGACCGAGGCCGCTCCGTTTTTATCATTTACAGTTTGAAACCGCTTCCGATGAACTGGGCAATGTCCCGCCCCGTATCATCCGTCACATCCACATTGATGACTGTCGTCCGTCCGCCGTCCTTTTTGATCCATGCCCGGGCAAACAGCTTCTCCCCCTTCGGGGCCGAAAGATAATTCACGCTGACCTGCTGCGCCACCGTCGGCATGTGCCGCTGGTTGGAAAGGACCGCAAACGCAAGATCCGCCAGCGTAAAGATGGCGCCGCCCATGATGCCGCCGTTGGCATTCTTATGCACATCGGAAAGGACCATACTGCACGTCACTTCCTCCTCGGCAATCGCATCGATCACTGCACCGGCCATCCCGGCAAACTTGTCACCCTTGAAATATTCCCTTGCTTCATCAACATTACTAAATAAACCCAT
>CACYDN010000176.1 GCA_902773185.1 uncultured Lachnospiraceae bacterium
CCCGGGACGGATAATCAGTAAAAAATCAAGAAAAAAATATATTTGGAGGAAGTATATTATGAGAAAGAAGATTTGGAAGAAACTCGCAGCAGCAGTTCTGGCAACAAGCCTGGTATTTTCCCTTACGGCATGCGGATCCGAAAAGAAGGATAAGGATGCATCCGCAGCAGAGGTAAAAACCGAAGCCGGGGAAAAGAGCGAAGAAAAGACCGAAGGCGGAAAAGAGGTGAAGAAGATCACCTTTGCTTACCGGAACACAGGCAACTGGCCGGTGACCGGCGATGATGAGAACGGAAACCCCACAGGCTACGATATTGACGTTTTACGCGAAGTAGACGCCCTCCTGGAAGAGTATGAATTCGAGTATGTGGGAACAAGCTATGATGACGCCTATGTAGGTCTCGAGGCAGGTAACTACGATGCGGCCCTGACCAATGCTTTCTGGACAGAGGCAAGAGCAGAGAAGTATCTGATCCCCGAGCAGAATCTCGGTGCATCCGTACTGATTCTGGTAAAGACAAAGGATCATCCGGAGATCAAAGATCTGCATGATCTCTCCGAAGCCGGACTAAAGCTTGCGCCGCTGCTTGCCGGCAATGGTATGTACTATGTGGTTAAGCAGTATAACGATGCCAATCCGGATGCAAAGGTCAATATCGATCCCACGGATGACAGCACCTATGTGGCAGGTTCTGTGGAGGAGCTGGTGGCCGGCAGATACGATGCCGTCATTGAAACCAAGCCTTCCTTTGAGAGCAAGGTGATCGCGGAGGACGGCGACCTTCACGGCCTCCTGAACGATATCTCCTATTCCGAATTCACGCTGGCCAATACCTACCCGATGTTCTCCAAAAGCGTTGGCGAGGATTTCCTGAATGAGTTCAATACCGCACTGAAGACAGTTGTGGATAACGGAAAGGCATCCGAGATTTCGCAGAAATTCTTCGGATATGACCTTTGGAATTATGATTTCAGCAAGTAAGGGATATTTGTAACAGGAACATGAGAAGTAAACGGCACGGGGGACAGTCATGATTCTATTTACCTATGCAAAGATACCGGAATTCTTTCGGCAGATAATTCCATATCTTAAGGTTACGCTGGAGTATGTTGTACTGGCTCTTCTTGCCGGGCTCCTGTTCGGAGGGCTGCTGGCCTGGGCTAAGCTCGGGCATAGCAGGATCCTGCGGGGGCTGGCCTACGGGTACACGACAGTTATCCGTTGTGTGCCTGCCGTCGTTTTACTCTTTGTCGTCTATTACGGCCTGCCGAGACTATTAAAGGATGTCTTCCGCATACAGATGGATACCACACACAGACTGAAGTTTGTGGTGATCACCCTGGCACTTTTTTCTGCCGGTTCCATTTCCGAAGCATTCCGATCGGCATATCAGTCTATTGACAAAACGCAGTTCGAAGCGGTCCGCAGCGTGGGGATGACGCCCGTTCAGGGACTGATCCACATCATCTTCCCGCAGATGCTGTTTTTGTCCATTCCCAATCTTTGTAATACGCTTCTGGCTCTTTTGAAGGAAGGGGCCCTTGCCTATACGATCGGCCTGTACGATCTTCTCGGCAGGGGACAGTACATCATCGGAAAACATCACGGCGCCTATGTCATTGAGATGTATGTAACGCTGATCCTGATCTACTGGCCCATATCCCTTCTCATCACCTGGGGGACAAAACGGCTGGAAAACCGGCTGAATTATTACCGCAGAGAGGTTCGGGGAAGGAGGGACGCCCATGCATCTTGACTGGACATTTATTTATAAGGCGGTAAAAGGATGCGCGGGCGGAATTCCGGAAACCCTGAAGCTGGTTCTGATCCCTCTGCTGATCTCGGTGCCTCTTGCCTATCTCATTGCACTTGTAAACGCAAATGGACCATCGGTTCTCAGCCGGATCTTTCAGGTATATATCTCCTTTGTCCGGTCGGTTCCGCTGATCCTGATCATTTTCCTGATCTACCACATGCTGCCGATATGGATCAACGCTGTGGTGAAACGTGCAGGATTAAACTTTGATATTTACAAAATGGATAACATGGTCTACGGCTATATCGTATTCACCTTTGTTTCCATTCCGACACTTTCCGAAATCTTCCGGGCAGGCCTTCTCGGCATTCCGAAGGTGCAGATCGAGGCGGCGAAGAGCGTGGGAATGACCGGGTTTCAAGCCGGCATCCATATCATCATACCGCAGGTGATCGCACGGGAGCTTCCGGTACTGTGTACCTTTGTGACAAATCTGATCAAGATGACATCCCTTGCCTTCTGTATGTCCATTATGGAGATCACCGGCGAGGCCAGAGTCGCAGCGGCGGACAGTATCCGCTATATTGAGAGCTATCTTGTTATATTTTTCATGTATCTCATTCTCTGCTTTCTCGTGGAACGCATCTTTAAGCTGTTCGAAAGGCGGCTGGCGGCCGTGAGGTGAGCGGGAAGGAAGGGGGAAACCATGCTGGAGATTAAAAACATACATAAGACCTTCCAAAATCTGGAAATCCTGAAAGGCGTGGATCTGTCCGTGAAAAAAGGGGACGTGGATGTCATCCTCGGCGAGAGCGGTTCCGGTAAGACGACACTGCTGCGATGCATCGATTTTCTGGAGGAACCGGAAGAAGGGGAGATCACCATCAGCGGCCTTCGGGCGGATTACGGACATGTTTCGAAAAAGGAACAGATCAGGATCCGCCGTAAGATGAGCTTCGTGTTTCAGAATTATGGCCTGTTCAGCAATAAAACGGCATTGGAAAACATTATGACCGGCCTTCGCGTGGTGCATAAGGTACCGAAGAATGAAGCGAGGGACAGGGCAATGGAAGCGCTGGAAAAGGTGGGGCTGCCGGACAGGGCGGACCACTATCCATCCCAGCTTTCGGGCGGACAGCAGCAGAGGATCGGTATTGCCCGGGCAATCGTGACAAATCCGGATGTAATCCTGATGGATGAGCCGACCGCATCCCTGGACCCGGGGCTTGTGGGGGAGGTTCTTCATACGATCGAGGACCTTGCCGCAAACGGAACCACCATGCTGATCGTCACACATGAGCTTTCCTTTGCCCAGAGGGTTTCCACCAATACAATGTTTATGCATAACGGGAAGGTGGTCGAAAACCTTCCCACAAAGAAGTTTTTTACCAGTCCGGAAAAGGAGGAAACCATATCGTTCCTCCGGAAATCCAGTCCGGATTTCAGTTTCAGTATATAAAATAGCGCCGAAAGCTCCGGGAAACCGGAAATTCCGGAAACGCGGGGCGGGAACAAATCCCGCGATCGCATCGGCGAGTAGTAGGTTTACGTAAAGAAAGGGTGAAGTCATGAGTAATACACAGAAATTATCTGAATTATTGGCTGGGATAAACTATGAACAGATTCCCGCAAGTGTGATCGAGCAGGTGAAGAGACTGACCATCCATACGATCGGTGTCTCGGTTGCTTCACAGCCGATCCGTTCCTCGAAGAACGCCATCCTCCTTGCGGAGGAGAACGGCGGAAAGCCGGAGGCCACGGTTTGGGGCGGCTCCGGTGTGAAGATACCTGCTGAAGGTGCAGCCTTTGCCAATGCCACCCAGGCGGATGTGCTGGACTGGGAGGACTGCTCCTGGACCGGCCACCCCTCTGCGGGCGTTATTGCGGCAGCCTTTTCCGTGGCGGAGGGACTGGAAAAGAACGGTAAAGAGTATATCACAGCTGTTGCTGCGGGATACGAGGGCTACCAGAGAGTGGCTATGGCCGTTCAACCCTCCAGAAATTATCTGAAGTCACATTCCTGGGGACTCAGCAGCTGGCAGATCTTCGGCTCCACCTTTGCCGCGGCAAAGCTTTACGGGCTCTCCGCGGATACCACCAACCAGGCTATCGGCGCTACTGTCTATGTAACACCCGGTCCTTTGGGACTTCATGCGGAGACCGCCGCAAAGTCGGATGTTTATCACTTTGCGCACGGAACAGATGCCTTTAACGGTATTTTCGCCGCAAAGATCGCAAGGGCGGGATTTGACAACGGAAGAGATTATCTGGACGGCGACAGGGGATACTGGAGCGTGGTATCCGATCAGCATGATACCTCCTGGTATGAGAGAAATCTCCGGGATGACAACTGGCTGATCAACGAGACCTTTATCAAACACTGGCCGGCCAATATGTGGATCCAGACGCCTCTGGAGGTTCTGGATGCCATCTACAGGGAGCATCCTTTCACGGCGGATGAGGTCGAGGAGATCACCCTCAGCCCCGTCACCACGCTTACGGCATCGAATTATGAGGAATCTGCCATGACGACGCTGGATGCGCAGTTCAATGCTGCCTTCTGCTTTGCGGCATATATCCTGAATCCTGAAGCAGATGCCTCCTGGTTCACGGATGACCAGCTTCGGAGGAAGGAAGTCCTGGAGCTGGCGCGGAAATTCCATGAGGTGGGTGAGGTGACAACACCGGCCGACCATTTTGACCAGTTTAAACAGGGGGATTTTCCGAAGACCACGGTTACCGTGACGCTGAAGGACGGAACGGTTCTGACCAAGACCATTACCTATACGAAGGGCCATCCGCAGAATAATACCACATTGGAAGAGGAGTATCAGCTCTTCAGAAGAATTACATCCCCCATCATCGGGGAGGAGAATGCGGAGGCATTCATCCGGGCGATCGACCGGCTGGAGGATGTGGAGAATATCGGTGATATCGCAAAATATCTTGTGAGGAAATGATCAAAATGCATGTTTATCATAATATATTGGAAATGATCGGAAATACACCGATCCTCCAGTTGCAGAAGATGGAGGAGAAGTATGAAACGAAGGGGCACATCTTCGCTAAGCTTGAATGCTTTAATCCGGGCGGAAGTGTAAAGGACAGGATTGCCTTCAACATGATCGAGGCTGCCGAGGCGGAGGGAAAACTTGGCCCCGGCGGAACGCTGATCGAGAGCACCTCCGGCAATACGGGTATCGGTATCGCGGCAATCGGAGCGGCGAAGGGATACCGGGTCATCATTACCATGCCGGAAAATATGTCGAAGGAGCGCGTCAGCATTCTGAAGGGTTATGGCGCGGAGGTGATCCTGACGCCGGCAAAGGATTATATGGAGGGCTCCAACCGGCTGGCAGAGGAGCTTTCCCATAAGATTGAAAACTCTTTCCTGGTGGGTCAGGGAAGCAATCCGAATAATCCGGCCATGCATATGAAGACCACGGGTCCGGAAATATGGCGTGACATGGATGGAAAGGTGGATATTTTTCTGGCCGGGGTAGGCACCGGCGGAACCATCACCGGAACCGGAACATTTCTGAAAAATCAGAATCCGGAAATCCGGGTGATCGTGGCCGAACCGGATGCCTCGCCTGTTCTCTCCGGCGGAGAGCCCGGTGTGCATAAGATTCAGGGCGTTGGCCCCGTGGTACCGTGTGAGGTGCTGGACCGGAACATCTATGATGAGGTGATCCGGGTGACCGATGACGATGCCTGGGAAACGGCCCGGATCATTGCCAGAACGGAGGGCTGGTCTATCGGCATTTCGGCGGGGATGATCCTCTGGGCGGCCATACAGGTGGCAAGGCGTGAGGAAAATAAGGATAAGAATATTGTGATCGTTTTCCCGGATAAGGGAGAGCGGTACATTTCCAGCGGGCTGTATGACTGACAGCCCGCTTTTGCGGGGAATGAATTTCTAAGTCCTGCTTTTGCAGAGAATGAATTTCTTGACAGGATAAAGTGATGATGTTAATATGCAAATATACGTGTAGAGGCGCGGGTATCATCAGTAACGATCCGTACGGGACCGGCCCGGCAGATGGATTGCAAAAGGGAGACCGCCGAAGTGGAGTGCCGCCGGAAAGGCATTTTGCTGGGTCTGCAGTGAACAGCTGCAGGACTGTCATCAAGTATTGATGGAGTGCTACGGCGTTGATCTTTCGTGAAGAAATATCAGGGGACCGTGGGCAATCATGGTCCCCTTCATTTTGTCCGGTACACTGCTTCTTACATAACTGTACCAAATGTCTGTCTGTTTAACCGGACAGTACAGTTATCAAAGCCTCAGCGTAGTCCACTGTACCTGTGTGTTTGAAAATGTGATTTCAAGTATGCAGAGAGTCAATCAGAATATGTACCTGCCGGTTGGCAGAAAAGGAGGAAATTATGTCTATTTTTACAGGTTCAGGCGTAGCAATGGTTACACCGTTTAAAGAAAACGGCGATGTGGATTATGAAGGTCTCAGAAGATTGACGGATTATCATATTGAACACAAGACAGATGCCATCATCGTCTGCGGAACCACAGGGGAATCCGCAACCATGACCATGGAAGAACATATGGAATCGGTGAATGTCGTTGCCGAACAGGCTAACGGAAGGATCCCGGTCATTGCCGGCGCGGGTTCCAACGATACAGCGGCAGCAATCCAGCTTTCGCAGGAAGCGGAGAAGAGCGGCGTTGACGGCCTGCTTCTGGTTACACCGTACTACAACAAGGCAACCCAGAACGGTCTGATCAAGCATTATACAAAGATTGCGGAATCCGTTGATATTCCGATCATCCTGTACAATGTACCCAGCCGTACCGGCGTGAACATCCTGCCGGATACAGCGGTTACGCTGGCAAAGACTTGCGATAACATTGTGGGTATCAAGGAAGCATCCGGAAATATTTCCCAGGTGGCAGACCTGGCGGCAAAGGCTGACGGATGTATCGATATCTACTCCGGTAACGATGACCAGATCCTGCCGCTTCTGGCACTGGGCGGCCTGGGCGTGATCTCCGTTACGGCCAATATCATTCCGGATGATACCCATGACCTTGTTCAGAAATTCTTCGACGGAGATATTGAGGGCTCCCGGAAGCTTCAGCTGAAGGTAATGGAGCTCTGCCATGCGCTTTTCTGCGAAGTTAATCCGATTCCGGTAAAGAAGGCTACACAGCTGATGGGCATGACCAACGGCGTTGTTCGCCTGCCCATGACGGAGATGGAGGAGAAAAATACCGAGCGTCTGGTTAAGGCAATGCGTGAATACGGTATTGCATTTTAAGCCGGCGGAAGTAAACCGGAAGAATTGAACCGCGGAAGTAAGCCGGCAGAAGTATACCGGCGGAAGTAAAACGGCAGAATTAAGCCGCAGGCTGCATATAGGCTTAGAGGCGGTTCCGGGTTATGTGAAGACGTGAAAACTGCGTATATAAAAGGACGAATACAATGACAAAAATAATCATGAGCGGCGCTAACGGCCGAATGGGTAAAGTGATCACAGAACTGGCAGAGAAAGATCCGGATGCGGAGATCGTTGCCGGTATCGATGTTATTTCCACCGGAAATGAGCCTTATCCGGTATTTACGGATGCTTCATCCTGCAAAGTCGAGGCGGATGTGATCATCGATTTTTCCTCGCCTAAGGCTCTTGGCGGCCTTCTTGCCCTTGCGGAAGAGAAGAATATGCCCATCGTGCTCTGTACTACAGGGTATTCTGCGGAGGAGCTGGACCGGATCCGTGATGCTACGGCAAAAATTGCCATCCTGAAGTCGGGTAATATGAGTCTCGGCATCAATACGGTAATGAGCCTTCTGAAGTCCGCAACGCAGGTATTTGTACCAGCGGGCTTCGATGTGGAGATTGTTGAGCAGCACCATAACCAGAAGGTGGATGCACCCTCCGGCACGGCGCTTATGCTGGCGGACTCCGTGAATGAGGCGGCAGGCGGTGATATGGAGTACATCTTTGATCGTTCCCAGAGACGCGAGAAGCGCGGCAAGAAGGAACTCGGAATCTCTGCCGTGCGGGGCGGAACCATCCCCGGCATCCATGAGGTGATCTTTGCCGGACCGGATGAGGTGATTGAGATCCGCCACGTGGCTTATTCCCGATCTGTTTTCGGAAACGGTGCCCTGCAGGCGGCAAAGTACCTGAAGGGAAAGACGAAGGGCATGTATGATATGGGCGATGTGATCGCAGCGGCAGCTTCGGAGTAAGTGGCAATTGTGCAGTAAACGGCAGCTGCGGCGTAACTGACAGCTGTGGCATAAGTGGCAGCTGAAGAAGAAATGACAGCTAAAGAGTAGTGACAGCTGAAGAGTAGTGGCGGCTGCGGATCGGCTTACAGCTGTGGAGATGGAAATGGACGCAAGAGAAGAAGTGCTGTGCAGTGCATCTGCATACACAAAAAAATATTATCTGAATCCGGATTATGCGGGGCTTCCTGCCAGAGTAAAGGATGAACTGCAGGCCGCCTGCGTGATCTTTACCGAGAAGATCGGCGGGATCATTGCGCTTTTCTTTGACGCCGAGGGAAACCTCCGGATCATGACGAATGCGGAAGAGGATGACCTGATGTATGATGAGATCGGGAGCGGCCTTATGGTGCATCAGCTGCAGGTGGAAAAGCGGGAGCTTTTTGAACAGATGGAAGAATATTACAGAGCGTTCAGGAGTATTCCGGATTAATATGATATCCGGAAGAATAAAGGATCATTCTGTGAGGTGGGAGAAAGGAATTCACAAAAATGCTGTTTGCGATTGATGTGGGGAATACAAACATTACCGTGGGACTCTTTGACGGGGAGAAGCTTGTAAAGCAGTTTCGTATGGTGACCAGCACCAAACGAACATCCGATGAATATGGTGTTTTTTTCGGCGAGTGGCTGGATGTAAACGGTTTTCAAATGTCTGATATTACGGATGTGGCCATTTCATCGGTCGTGCCGGATGTCAATCATTCCCTGACGAGCAGCATCATCAAGTATTTTGACGTTCAGCCGCTTGTGGTGGCGCCCGGGACAAAGACCGGTATCCGCGTGGCAACCTCCAATCCGAGAGAGCTTGGTGCGGACAGACTCGTGGATGCGGTTGCGGCCTATGAATTGTACGGCGGTCCGGTGATCGTTGTCGATTTCGGCACAGCCACGACGCACGATCTTGTTCTGGCGGACGGAACCTTTACGGCAGGTGTTACATCTCCTGGAATCCGGCTTGCCGCTCATGCGCTGTGGCAGGGAACTGCCAAACTGCCTGAGGTGGAAATCCGCAAGGTGGATACCATCATGGGCAAGGATACGGTCTCCAGTATGCAGGCCGGTATTTACTACGGCTACATCGGCCAGACGGAGTACATCATCCGGAAGCTGAAGGAAGAGTCCGGTCTTTCGGATATCAAGGTGGTCGCCACGGGCGGTCTGGGGAAGATGATCTCCGAAGCGACGGATGCCATTGATATATATGATCCGGAGCTGACGCTGCATGGCCTTCGGATCATCTACGATAAGCAGGGAAAATAACAAAGAGGCAACCGGCCGTTAGATTCCGCAGCGGTCTGCAGGAGATGTGATGGCAGGTGTATATGAAAAACGAAAGGCCGTATCGAAAGATATGGCCTTTTTTGTGAAGGCAACGAGAGAGGAAAGATATTTGAACGAAAAGGATTTATTTACAAATAAAATATTCCTTGGCCCCATGGCGGGGATTACGGATCTTTCTTTCCGAATCCTTTGCCGGGAGATGGGCGCGGATGTAGGTGTCACCGAAATGGTGAGCGCGAAGGGCCTCTGCTACGGCAGCAAAAATACGGGCCTTCTGCTCCGGACAGTGCCGGAGGAAGCGCCCTGCGGCGTGCAGCTCTTTGGCAGGGAACCGGAGTACCTCGCGGAGGCTGCGCGGCGCGTTCAGAATCTGGGATTCGCGTTCATTGATATCAATATGGGCTGCCCGGTTCCGAAGATTGTAAATAACGGAGAGGGCTCGGCACTGCTTCGCGAGCCGGAGCTGATCGGGCAGATCGTGGAGGCGGTCGTAAAGGCGGTCAGCCTACCGGTCACAGTCAAACTCCGGGCAGGTTTCAAGGAGGGCGAGATCCTTGCGCCGGATGCGGCAAAGGCGGCGGAGGCGGCCGGAGCGGCAGCTGTAGCGGTGCATGCCCGGACAAGAGAGCAGTTCTACAGCGGGAAGGCTGACTGGAATGTGATCCGTCTGGTAAAGGAGGCGGTAAAAACT
Source organism: uncultured Lachnospiraceae bacterium (assembly GCA_902773185.1). GTDB lineage: Bacteria > Bacillota > Clostridia > Lachnospirales > Lachnospiraceae > Eubacterium_Q. Next base: position 9,984 of record CACYDN010000176.1, read on the forward strand.
CCCGTGATCGGAAACGGGGATATCACCTCGGCAGAGGATGTCCGCCGGATGAAGACGGAGACCGGCTGCGACAGTGTAATGATCGCCCGCGCGGCGAAGGGAAATCCGTGGGTGTTCCGGGAGGTGAAGGAAGGTCTGAATGGTAATGATGGAGAGACCGAAACCATTTTACAGAATAATAACGATGGAGCTGAAGCGCATTTCGGTTCAGAATTGCTTGTAAGAAAACGGAATGGAAACAGGCCGACGATTGAAGAGAAAAAGACCATGATGCACCGGCATACGGAGATGATGGTCGAAGAAAAGGGCGAATACATAGGCATCCGCGAGATGCGGAAGCATATCGCCTGGTATACGGAGGGCATCCACGGCGCCGCGCGCCTTCGGGCCGAGGCCTGCCGGATCGAAACGCTGGAGGAAATGAAGGCACTCATTGATCGGATTGGGGAGAAAATTTGAAAGATGTTATTGTTCCGAAGAAAGAAGAGCTGACGTTCAGTATATCCGTGCATATATCAGGATTTAGAATGGATTTCAATACGGATCAGAGTGACAAATTCAGGTTGACGAGGTAAAGATGGTAATTATTATTACGGGATCTTCTCACGTAGGGAAGACGCTCTTGGCACAAAAACTATTGGAAAAATAC
>CACYDN010000177.1 GCA_902773185.1 uncultured Lachnospiraceae bacterium
CCTGCCAACCTTCCTCGCCAAAGGGAGCGGGTCCGTCATATACCTTCACAGCATCATCCAAACTGATCACAGCATTTTCATCGGAAAAACCTGAATAATCCACATCCGCCAGATAAAGTTCAATAAGTCTGTCCGGTATGGGATCTTTCACATAGAAGGATATCCCGGCAAGGCCGTCAATCGGACCAACCTCATCCGTCGTATAAATCTGCTCCGAGAACCCAAAATTATAATTGCTGTTCATGGGCAAAGCCTCACTGAACTTCCTGAGGTCCAGGTCACCCTCGCTTCCGGGAACCCACTGTGCGTAGAGAGTGGTATCCTCCGTAAAAAGAATCTGCGAACCATCCGGATAAGCGATTCCGCTGCCATCCGCCTCTGTATTCCAACCTTCAAATCGGAAGCCGCTTCTGGAAAAGGGTTTGGAGGTCAGCCTTGCCTGACAGCTAACATAAGAAACCTGCGTGATCATATCATCTGTATCATCGTTCTTCACGAGCTTGATTGTAAAGCTTTCCAGCTCATCTTCCTCTGCCTGGAAAAGGCGGATTACATTTCTGTCTGTTATTGCAGGATAATCATCTTCCGGATTCGGCTCGGCATTAGAACCGTCACTCTTATAATAGATGCTTCGTTTATACTCTCCTTCATAAGTTGCGCATCTAAGCCCCGAGGAATAATTCGTATCGTTTCGGATGATCACGACAAGGTTTTTGTCCGGATCATGGATAAAAGGCTGATCAAATTCGATTTCCTGCCAGAGATTTTCTCCAAACGGCGCTTCTCCGGCATAAACCTGGAGTGCCTGATCCAGCGGCAATGCATAGTTTGCACCGGTTGCAGTCGGCGTAAAGGCATTTTTATCCGTATCTGCCAGATAAATGGTAATATTTCGGCCTTCCTTCGGGCTCTCTACAAAATAGGCAATCCGATTGATTCTCACCAGGTTCCCTACTTCTTCGGCCGTATAGATTTGTTCGGAAAACCCATAATTATAATTACTGTGGAAGGGGATAAACTCGGAATTGTCTGTCCGGCTTACCTCTCCGATCTGTACACCGGAAAGCCACTGGGCATATAACTTTACATCCTCGTCAATTTCAATGAAGGATCTATCGGGATAGGCCGTTCCGCTTCCATCCGGATTGGTATTCCATCCCCGGAAGAAATAGCCCTCGCGAATAAAGGTATTTGCTTCCAGCTGCTGGGTATGCCCCATCGCCGCAGACTGCATTGCTGTTTCAGCACTGCCGTCATTCTTGTAAAAGGTAATGGTTTTTTCCACAGGATCCTCATCCGGTACATGAAGACGGATCACATTTTTCTCGGAACGCAGATCGGGCGTATAAGTTGCCTCCGGATCCGGAATGGTCTCATAATTGTCTGAATGCGCATAGATTCCACATTTTTGCTGTCCCTGGAAGCAGAGAGAGCTCATATTGCCTTCAAAATCTCCTTCTTTGTTTACGATGATCACAGCCAGATTCTTGTCCGGATTATGTACAAAGGTATCCGCAAACTCGATTGTAAACCAACCGGTCTCATTAATCAGAACACCGCCACTGAAAACAAGGTGTGCATATTCCGGCGTGATGAGATCATTTTTATCCCGGAAAGAAATCCTCGTTGTATCCGCCAGATACAGCTCTATGTTTTTGAACTTGTTAATTGCTACTGTAATATTAAAAGATATAGCCGAAATCAGACGAATGCTCCCTACCTCGCTCGCCGTGTAAATCTGCTCCGAATAGCTGTACTTATCATGCGTATAAAACGGAAGTCCACTTATGGCTGACGCCGTTTCCTCTTTTCCGATCTGCACACCGTAGAATTCCGGATCTTTCTCCAACGTGGTCGGAAGTTCCTCCTGATTCACCTCCGGTACGGCCGCCAGCTCTCCCGGGTCTCCCTCTATCGTAGCCGAAAGGTCTTGCGGATTTTCATCCTGCGCGGCCGGAAGGTCTTCCGAATTAACTTCAAAAGAATCTGTAGCCTGCTCGACACCGACCTCCTCATCGGTTCCCGATGCTTCGACACCCTGCTCATCTGCCCTGACACTTTTCGAAAGCCCTGTTCCCGGAATAAACCCAAAAACAAGCACTATCGCAAGCACAAAGGCAACAAGCCGTCTTCTCTTTTTCTGCTTCATTTCATTTTCCCCCTTTATTCTTTTTCAAGGCTAACCCCAAGCCTTATTTGACCTTATTGGTCTGCTACCTTGTTATTATAATCCATGTATCCTATCAAAACAATCGAAAATCACATGTGACATGTTTTCCCGTATCAGAAAGGAAGTCCACCACCCGGCCTTAGCCGGGAAGCGGACTTCCTAATCAGTTACTATTTAATCTGTTTTTGAAACGGATTTCCGGTTTCCTCTGAAATGTCTTCAGATTACTCCGGAGAACCGGGCATGTACCGGTTCATAAACCGCATCAGGATCGTTGCGGTTTCCTGACGGGTTGCATTCGCACCCGGATCCAGGAACTTCTGTCCGCCGATATCCTTACCGGTTATGATGCTTTCCTCATTGGCCCAGGCAAGTGCTGCCTTCGCATAGCCGGCCACCTTCGAATAGTCCGGATAACCTGTGATATCTGCCTCACCTGAAATATCAAAGCCCTTCACCTCTGCATAACGGTACAGCATGGTTGCCATCTGCTGGCGGCTGATGTTCTGACTGCCGGCAAAGGTAGTTGCTGTTTTGCCCGTTGTGACACCGGAATTATAAGCCCATACAACAGGATCATAGTAATACGGTTTTGTGCCATCCGACTTCAGCTGTACATCCGTAAACGGATTTTCCATTCCTTCGGTATCCGGCTCTCCTGCCAGTCTGTACAGCGTGGTAACAAACTGGTATCTGCTGACATTATCCCTCGGACGGAAGGTTGTAAAACCATCCTCATCTTTATCCGCATCACCGGACATAATACCGTGCTCATAAACGAATCTCACGCCCTCAAATACCCAGTTACCCGGTTTCACAGTTACATCCGTAAACGGCCAGTAGGGTTTCAGGGTCTTTCCGGCAAGCTCGTCCAGGAAAGTAAGTTCTTCATCCTCATAGGTGCCGA